>NZ_JBOGBT010000066.1:0-127008 GCF_051656365.1 Silvania sp.
ATTTCCTGTAGTATGGTCTATATCACACGCCTTCCTAACTATCTCAGCATCATGGCATTGCTCTGCTGTCTGTATATTATTATCTTTTTAGTCATTGCTGCTTATCCTATACCTGCCGTCTGGAGCAGAACCAGACTCAACCCCATGACCGACATCCCGCACAGCACCCCGTAGCTAGGGTTGTTATTGGGATCAATCTCTTTGGCCAACGGCATCAGTTCATCGACCGACAGCGCCACCATAATTCCGGCCACGGCCGCCATAATGGCTGCCATCACCACCGGTGAAACAAGGCTACCCAGAATCAACCACGCCAGCACCCCGCCGAGGATCTCCGCCATACCGGATATCCCCGCCCAGAATACAGCTTTACGCTTTGAGCCGGTGGCCGCATAAATCGGGCCCGCAACCGCCAGTCCTTCAGGAATATTGTGCAGCGCCACCGCCAGCGCAATACCGAACCCTAACTCCAGATTATTGCTGGCCGTCACGTAGGTGGCGACGCCTTCAGGGAAGTTGTGCAGGCTGATGCCCAGCGTCAGAAGAAGCGCGGTACGCTTGAGATTGGGTAACGGCTGCGCCCCTTTTTGCATCAGATCCTGGGGATGCGCGTGGGGTAACATTCTGTCCAGCGCAAAGTAGCCCAGCAGGCCGACCACGAACATGCCGTAGCCCAGCACCGGCGACATGCCTTCAGTGCCGAGAGCTGCAGGCAGCATCTCCATCAGGGAGATGAGCAGCATAATACCGGCGGCAAAGCCGAGGGAAAACGCCAGCAGGCGGTTAGAGGGCTTTTGGCCCAGCACGCCGAGTATCGCGCCAATAAAGGTGGCGGCGCCGGCAAGAATAGTCAGAGTCAGAGGAACTGACATTCACCTCTCCTTATGATAATGATTCTCATTAATATTAAGGGCTAAACTCGCGCAAAGCGAGAGGGTATAGTCGCCTTTACATAACCCTTACATTCAAATTTCCTGATGATCTTCATCATGGTTATCTGAGTTCATCTTAACCAGATAGCAGGTAAGGTAAAGCAATCAAATCGACATCTTGTGTAAGGATATCATCATGACTTCTTCTCGTATGCCAGCGCTGTTTTTGGGTCATGGTAGCCCAATGAATGTGCTGGAAGATAATGTCTACACCCGCGCCTGGCGTCATCTGGGAGAGACGTTGCCGCGTCCGAAAGCAATCGTGGTGGTGTCGGCACACTGGTTTACCCGTGGCACGGGTGTAACCGCGATGGAAACCCCGAAAACGATTCATGACTTTGGCGGCTTCCCACAGGCGTTGTACGACACGCACTATCCGGCACCCGGCTCACCGGCGCTGGCGCAGCAGCTGGTTGAACTGCTGGCACCGATCCCCGTCGCGCTGGATAAAGAGGCATGGGGTTTCGACCATGGCTCCTGGGGCGTGTTAATCAAAATGTATCCGGATGCTGATATCCCGATGGTACAGCTCAGCATCGACAGCACCAAACCGGCCGCCTGGCATTTAGAGATGGGCCGCAAGCTCGCCACCCTGCGTGATCAGGGCATTATGCTGGTGGCAAGCGGCAACGTGGTGCATAACCTGCGCACCGCCCGCTGGCACGGCGAAAGCACGCCGTATCCTTGGGCGACGTCATTCAATGACTATGTGAAAGCGAACCTGAACTGGCAGGGGCCGACAGAGGAACACCCGCTGGTGAACTATCTGGATCACGAAGGCGGCTCGCTCTCCAACCCAACCGCAGAACATTTCCTGCCGCTGTTATACGTGCTGGGCGCGTGGGACGGTCAGGAGCCGATTACGACGCCGGTTGACGGCATCGAGATGGGCAGCTTGAGTATGTTGTCGGTTCAGGTGGGGTAATCAGTGCCGGGTAGGCGAAGCCGCTACCCGGCACAGCATACTATTCCACAAAAATATGCGGATAGAAGCGGGACAGATCCTGGGTGATCAGCGCGCGATCTTCGCGAATGCCAATCCCGGCTGGCTGATCGTTGATTAGCCAGCTGCCGATCAGCACATAGCTGTCGCCAAACTTCGGCAGAGGATAAAACTCCTGAACGATCATGCCTTCTTCGCCGTATGGACCTTCGGCTGCTTCCAGGGTTTTGCCGTTTTCAATGATTGAAACGTTGGCCCCTTCACGGGAGAAGATCGGCTTAATGACGTATTTATCCATCTGCGGATGATCGTCTTCGGCGAAATACGCGGCCAGCAGGTTAGGATGGTTCGGGAACATTTCCCACAGCATCGGCAGCAGCGCTTTGTTAGAGATGATGCTCTTCCAGGCCGGTTCCAGCCAGCGTACGCCCGCGTCTTCCAGTTTGGTCGAGAACACCTCACGCAGCATGTATTCCCACGGATAGAGCTTGAACAGGTTGCTGATGACCTGATCCTGCGTATCCGTGAACTGGCCGCGCTCGCCTAAACCGATATCTTCGATATACAAAAATTCAGTCGCGACTTCAGCTTCTGCCGCGCAATCCTGCAGATACTGTACCGTGCCACGATCTTCAACCGTGTCGCGGCAGCAGGCAAGATGCAGCAGATTAAAACCGTGCTGCTCACGCAGCTCGGCGAAACGCTCGATCAGCTTTTCCTGCAGGCTGTTGAACTGGTCGCTGCCTTCCGGCAGGTTGCCCGCCGCGACCTGATCTTCCAGCCAGATGTACTGAAAGAACGCTGCTTCATACAACGAGGTTGGCGTATCAGCGTTATTTTCCAGCATCTTAGGATCGCCCACGCCATCCCATGCCAGATCGAGGCGCGAATATAACGAAGGCTGCTGGGTTTGCCAGGAGTGACGCACAAAGCCCCAGGTGTGTTTCGGGATGCGGAATTTGGCCATCAGCTCGTCGCTGGCGATCACTTTCTCAACCACTTTCAGGCACATCTGGTGCAGTTCTGCCGTCACCTCTTCCAGTTTTTCAACCTGGTCGAGTGTCAGCTTGTAGTAGGCATCTTCACACCAGTACGGCTCGCCGTACATGGTGTGGAAGTTAAAACCATATTCTGTGGCTTTTTCGCGCCAGTCCGGGCGCTCAACAATACTGACTCGTTCCATTATCAGCCGCCCATTGAGCGCGTTGAGGTGCCTGCCGCGCTGCGCTGCATGGTGCTCTGTTTAGCTACAGAGTCGCCAAACCCGCCGCGGGTGACGGTGCTGGTGGTGGCCGGTTTTGGCGCCATCGCCGTTTTCGGGACGTTCATGGTGCGGCCTGGCTGGGCAGCGCCGTAGCCTTTGCCGCCAGCATCAGTGTACTGACCGTAAGCCGGGCTGGATGGGTTTTTAGAACTGAACAACGGCTGCTGCTTATAGCCCGCGCCGCCGCCCATCATGCGGCCCATCATGTAACCGGCCATCAGTGGCATCCAGAAGCTGCCGCTAGATTGCGCCTGCGCCTGGTTTTCCGGCGCGGTACCGGCCTGAGCCGGGGCTGGTGCCTGCTGGCACTGGCCTTCGCCGAACTCTGCCACGCAGTCTTCACGGCTGGCGTATTTCGGCGCGGTACGTTCCGCTTCCTTCATGGCGTTGTTGTAAGCCGTGGTACATTCCGCGCTTTTACCGGTGGCGGCAGAACAGTCATCGGCATTCTGATAGAGCGAAACTGTTTCGTCGCTTTGTTCACAGCCTGCCAGCATAAAGACGGCAGTGAATGCCAGCGCAACAGGAGTGAGGTGACGCGCGTTCCAGCTTTTGCGGAACGAAGCGTGATTAATCGTTTTTGTCCGTTTCATTTTTGTCTTCCAGGACCCAGTGGTAGAACGTAGAAAATTACGCTCAGAATAGAGGATAGGTGGTCGAAATTGAAGCGATGGGGGCAAAACAGGGGGATATTTACGTTGGCTTACGTTTTTTTGTCGATTCAACCCGGTCTGGCGAAACCAGACCGGGTTGTGACATCAGTTACGGACTGCGGCGGTAGCCGGGTAACCGTCCGCTGACGCGTTCTGCTGTGGGGTTTCCGGTGCCACGGCGTCTGGCGCGGTGGAGATCGGTTTACCCAGTGCGCCGTTAAGCGCCAGCAGATCCTGCTCGTTAAGCGTACCCAGCGCAGACTTAATGTTCAGTTGGTTAATCAGGTAGGTGTAACGGGCGTTAGAGAGCTGTTGCTTCGCGTTGTACAGCGTGGTCGTAGCGTTCAACACGTCAACGATGGTACGCGTACCGACGGAGTAACCTGCTTCCATTGCATCCAGGGAGCTCTGAGCAGAAACCACGGCCTGTTTGTAAGCGTTGATGCTGCTGACAGAGGCGTTCACGTTGTTGAAGGATGAACGCACGGTCTGCACAACGCTGCGATGCGCGCTTTCAAGCTGCTCGCTGGCGCCAACAAAGTTGTACTGCGCCTGTTTGACCTGAGAGGTGACCTGGCCGCCCTGGTACAGTGGCAGGGAGAAGTTCAGGCCCACTTTGTTCTGACCGACATCGCTGTCGTTATACTGACCGTTGCCCGTTCTGGAACCGCTATAGCTGGTGTTCGATACACCCGTTGATGCGCTCAGGCTCAGGGTTGGCATGTGGCCGTCCTGAGCTTGACGGATTTGCTCACGGGCAAGATCCTGGCTCAGACGCGCCTGCAGCAGGCTGAGGTTACGGTTTTCAGCTTCTTTCAGCAGGGCATTCACCGCCTGCGGCTTGTCGGTTTTGAAGCTGTCAACGTTCAGCGAGGCCAGCTGCGGGTAGTAGGTGCCGGTGACCTGGCGCAGCTCTTCGAGCGCGTTATCCAGATCGTTACGGGCAGTCACTTCATTCGCCAGCACGCTGTCGTATTGTGAACGGGCGTTCTGGACGTCGGTAATGGCAACCAGACCCACGTTAAAACGCTGAGTGGTTTGATCTAACTGACGGTAAATTGCCTGTTTCTGCGATTCGGTATAGGTCAGGGTATCGATCGCGTTCAGCACTTTAAAATAGGCAGTTGCCGTATTGAGGATCAGCGTTTGCTGGTCAGTCTGGAAGGTCACATCCTGAATACCGGCCGCTTTTTCCTGCAGGGTCAGCTGACGCCATTTCGACATATCGAACAGCGTTTGGGTTAACTGTAGTGAACCACTGGTGACGTTGGAGTCGACGCCGTTCGCATCACGGTAACCATTGTTATAGGTATAATCGGCACCTAAACCCAGCTGTGGTAATAATGGGCTACGTGCTTCGTTAATCTTTTCAAATGCAGAATCACGATCGGCAGCGGACTTACGCAGTTCCGGGTTGCTCTGACGTGCCTGTTTATATACCTGCATCAGGTCTTCTGCCTGGCTCAACGCACTGAAACCCGTCAGGCTCAGGCCGATGAGGATGGGGAGCAATTTCTTCATTTGCTTTCCTTGTTGTGAAGCTTTGTTAGCGCTGATCTAATTAAAATTTATTTACCCGATTCTAGCAGACTTCGCCACTGCAAAAGGTTGGCGTTCCGTGCCATCCGGCGGTAACTTGCACCAATTTACCATACTGTAGTAGAAACCGCAGTTTAGCAGAATTGAATTTGACATTAATGTCACCATTTGTACCGGGAGGCCAAGGTGGATAAACCAGAAAACATGCCAGTGACTTTCACAAAAAACGATGTAGAAATTATTGCACGGGAAACGCTGTACAGCGGTTTTTTTTCACTGGAGCTATACCGTTTTCGCCACCGTCTATTTAACGGTGAAATGAGCGGCGAAGTGAAGCGCGAAATTTTTGAGCGCGGGCACGCTGCAGTGTTGCTACCCTTTGACCCAGTGCGTGACGAAGTGGTACTGGTAGAGCAGATTCGGATTGCCGCGCTGGATACCAGCGCCAGCCCCTGGCTGCTGGAGATGGTCGCCGGGATGGTCGAAGCGGGTGAAACCCCCGATGATGTCGCCCGTCGTGAGGCGATGGAAGAAGCCGGGCTTGTGGTTGGACGCACAAAACCGATTTCGAACTATCTGGCAAGCCCCGGAGGAACCAGCGAACGTCTGTCGGTTCTGGTGGGGGAAGTGGACGCTACGACCGCGCAAGGTATTCACGGTCTGGCTGATGAAAACGAAGATATTCGTGTTCATGTGGTAAGTCGGGAGCAGGCTTATCAATGGGTAGAAGAGGGGAAAATCGACAACGCAGCCTCTGTCATCGCATTGCAATGGCTACAGCTGCATTATCAAGACTTAAGACTCGAGTGGACAAAATGAAGCGTTATACACCTGACTTCCCTGAAATGATGCGCCTGTGCGAAACCAATTTCGCCCAGCTGCGCCGATTGCTGCCGCGCACCGACGCGCCCGGCGAAACAGTGAGCTATCAGGTGAGCAACGCGCAGTATCGGTTAACGATCGTCGAATCGACCCGTTACACTACGCTGGTTGAAATCGATCAAACGGTGCCCGCGATCAGCTACTGGAGCCTGCCGTCGATGACGGTCCGTCTTTATCATGACGCGATGGTGGCTGAAGTGTGTTCAAGCCAGCAGATCTTCCGCTTCAAAGCGCGGTATGATTACCCAAATAAAAAGTTGCATCAACGTGACGAAAAGCATCAAATTAATCAGTTTCTGGCCGATTGGTTAAGATACTGTTTTGCACATGGAGCGATGGCGATTCCGGTTTGTTAGCGTCGTGAAACCTACCTAAGGACACCATTTGGAAAGCCTGTTGAACCTGACTGTTGCTGGTGGGGCGCCAGTCAGGGTATTACAAATTACCGATACTCACCTGTTTGCCAAAAAGCATGAAACCCTGTTGGGAGTGAATACCTGGGAGAGCTATCACGCTGTTCTGAACGCCATTCATGCACAGCAGCGCGAATGTGACCTGATTGTCGCCACGGGCGATTTGGCGCAGGATCAAACGGCCGCGGCGTATCAGCATTTTGCTGAAGGTATCGCGAGCTTTAACGTTCCCTGCGTCTGGTTACCGGGTAATCACGATTTCCAGCCCGCGATGTACAGCGCGCTGCAGGATGCGGGGATCTCACCTGCAAAACGAATTTACCCAGGCGACAACTGGCAAATCCTGCTGCTCGACAGCCAGGTTTTCGGCGTGCCGCACGGCGAGCTGAGCGAGTTTCAGCTCGAATGGCTCGAAAACAAACTGCTGGCCGAGCCGGAACGTCACACCCTGTTATTACTGCATCATCATCCGCTGCCGGCGGGATGCAGCTGGCTCGATCAGCACAGCCTGCGCAACTCCGCGGCCCTGGATCGCGTGCTGATGAAGTTCCCACGGGTCAACAACTTGCTCTGCGGACACATTCACCAGGAACAGGATCTCAACTGGAACGGGCGCCGCCTGCTGGCCACGCCATCCACCTGCGTGCAGTTTAAACCGCACTGCGCCAACTTCACGTTAGATACCGTTGCGCCGGGCTGGCGCTGGCTGGAACTGCATGCTGATGGCTCGTTGACGACCGAGGTCTGCCGCCTGCAAAGCGCGCAGTTCCGCCCGGATACCGCCTCAGAAGGATACTGATGTCTGCGCTCCTCTATCTGCATGGTTTTAACAGCTCCCCGCGTTCCGCAAAAGCGACGCTGTTCCGTCAATGGCTGACCGTTCATCATCCGCATATCGAGATGATCGTCCCGCAGCTGCCGCCGTACCCGGCCGAGGCTGCCGAGATGCTGGAGTCGATTGTGCTGGCCCACGGCGGCGAGCCGTTCGGCGTGGTGGGCTCATCGCTCGGAGGTTACTACGCCACCTGGCTGTCTCAGTGCTTTATGGTGCCAGCGGTGGTGGTGAACCCGGCGGTGCGGCCTTTTGAGCTGCTGGTCGGCTATCTTGGCCACAACGAGAACCCCTACACCGGACAGCAATATGTGCTAGAGTCTCGCCATATTTACGACCTCAAAGTTATGCAGGTAGACCCGCTTGAAGCGCCCGATCTCCTCTGGCTGCTACAACAGACGGGTGATGAAGTGCTGGATTACCGCCAGGCAGTGGCGTATTACGCCTCCTGCCGCCAGACTATAGAAGAAGGCGGGAACCATGCTTTCACGGGCTTTGAGGATCATTTCACCCAGATTGTCGATTTTCTTGGACTGCAAAGCCTCTGACAATCGCTGCGAATTGCTAGTTTAAATCATGACGCAAACCTATAACGCTGATGCCATTGAGGTACTCACCGGGCTTGAGCCGGTTCGCCGCCGTCCGGGGATGTATACCGATACCACGCGCCCAAACCATCTGGGCCAGGAAGTTATTGATAACAGCGTGGACGAAGCGCTGGCGGGCCATGCCAAACGCATTGACGTGATCCTGCATGCCGATCAGTCGCTGGAAGTCATCGACGACGGTCGCGGCATGCCCGTCGATATCCACCCGGAAGAGGGTGTCCCGGCGGTTGAGCTGATCCTCTGTCGTCTGCACGCGGGCGGCAAGTTCTCCAACAAAAATTACCAGTTCTCGGGTGGCTTGCACGGGGTCGGTATCTCCGTGGTGAACGCCCTGTCAAAACGTGTTGAAGTCACCGTGCGCCGCGACGGCCAGGTGCACAATATTGCGTTTGAGAACGGCGACAAAGTACAAGAGTTGCAGGTCATCGGCAC
Organism: Silvania sp.; assembly: GCF_051656365.1. NCBI lineage: Bacteria > Pseudomonadati > Pseudomonadota > Gammaproteobacteria > Enterobacterales > Enterobacteriaceae > Silvania > Silvania sp. Next base: position 8,499 of record NZ_JBOGBT010000066.1, read on the forward strand.
CTGCGGGAAACGCAATACCGGCACCAGCGTCCACTTCTGGCCGGATGAAAGCTTCTTTGATAGCCCACGTTTCTCTGTCTCGCGCTTAACGCACATTCTGAAAGCCAAAGCCGTACTGTGCCCTGGGGTTGAAATCACCTTTAAGGATGAGGTCAACAACAGCGAGCAGCGCTGGTGCTATCAGGATGGTCTCACCGATTATCTGTGCGAAGCGGTAAACGGCCTGCCAACCCTACCGGAAAAACCGTTTGTCGGTAACTTTTCGGGTGATACGGAAGCGGTGGACTGGGCGCTGCTGTGGCTGCCAGAAGGCGGCGAGCTGCTGACCGAAAGCTACGTTAACCTGATCCCGACCATGCAGGGCGGTACTCACGTTAACGGTCTGCGTCAGGGTCTGCTGGATGCGATGCGCGAGTTCTGCGAATACCGCAATATCCTGCCGCGCGGCGTAAAGCTGTCGGCGGAAGATATCTGGGATCGCTGCGCCTACGTGCTGTCGGTCAAGATGCAGGATCCGCAGTTTGCCGGGCAGACTAAAGAGCGTCTCTCTTCACGTCAGTGTGCGGCATTCGTCTCTGGCGTGGTGAAAGATGCCTTTAGCCTGTGGCTGAACCAGAATATTCAGACTGCCGAAATGCTGGCGGAACTGGCGATCTCCAGCGCCCAGCGCCGAATGCGTGCGGCGAAGAAAGTGGTACGTAAAAAGCTCACCAGCGGTCCGGCGCTGCCGGGCAAGCTGGCGGACTGCACCGCGCAGGATCTGAATCGTACCGAGCTGTTTCTGGTCGAAGGAGACTCGGCGGGCGGTTCTGCCAAGCAGGCGCGCGATCGCGAATATCAGGCGATCATGCCGCTGAAGGGCAAGATCCTTAATACCTGGGAAGTCTCTTCCGATGAAGTGCTGGCCTCGCAGGAGGTGCACGACATTTCCGTGGCGATCGGTATGGATCCGGACAGTGACGATCTGAGCCAGCTGCGCTACGGTAAGATCTGTATTCTGGCGGATGCGGACTCTGATGGTCTGCACATTGCCACTCTGCTGTGCGCGCTGTTCGTGAAGCACTTCCGCGCGCTGGTGAAGAACGGCCATGTTCACGTGGCGCTGCCGCCGTTATACCGTATCGATCTCGGCAAAGAGGTCTATTACGCTCTGACGGAAGAAGAGAAAGCCGGCGTGCTGGATCAGCTTAAGCGTAAGAAGGGCAAACCGAACGTGCAGCGCTTTAAAGGGTTGGGCGAGATGAACCCGCTGCAACTGCGCGAAACCACGCTCGATCCGAACACCCGTCGTCTGGTACAGCTGACCATCAGCGATGAAGACGAGCAGCAGACCAACGCGATGATGGATATGCTGCTGGCTAAGAAGCGTTCGGAAGACCGCCGCAACTGGTTGCAGGAGAAGGGTGACCTGGCGGACATCGAAGGCTGATGCCCCTCACCCTAACCCTCTCCCCATAGGGGAGAGGGGACTGCCCGGCGCTGTCATTTCTCCCTCGCCCGATAGGGGTGAGGGGAAACCCCGCACTGATATCAGAAATCCATCTTCACCGTAAACTGCACTTCGCGCGGATCGCCAATCTGGTTGCCCAGGTTATTGGTGCCAATCGACGACGTGTAGTAGGTCTTATCAAACAGATTCTTCACGTTCACCTGCAGCGTTACCGGGTATTGCCACTTCATCTTATAAGCCGCAAAGGCGTCCGCGACAAAGTAGCCCGGCAGATAATAGTCCGCGCCGTTGGTGGCTGAGCGACGGTTCACTCCGTGCCCGCCACCGCCAAGCGTCAGCGTATTCCCGGCATACACATTCTGAATATCGTAGGTCAGGAACAGCGAGCCGGTATGGCGCGGAACGTTGGGCAGCGGTTTGCCTGCGTAATCCGGATCTTCCTCGACTTTAGCATCCGTGTAGCCATAGCTGGCGATAAGGTTGGTGTTCTCGGTCAACGAACCTGCCACGTCTATTTCTACGCCCCGCGACCGTACGCGGCCGGCGGTTTTGGCATAGGTTTCGTCGCCAATGCTCTCGGTATACAGCACGTTGCGTTTGTGGATATCAAACAGGGCGATATTGGCGGTTACACCGTCGAACAGGTCAAACTTAGCGCCCACTTCGTAAGCATTTGACGTTTCAGGCGGCAGATTGCCGATATAGCTGGCAATGGACGATTGCGGCATAAACGTTTGCGAATAGTTGGCGAACAGCGACATCGCAGGGGTGACTTTGTACACCAGGCCGACTTTCGGCGTCCACTGGTCGTCGCGGCTGTCGGTATTGACGTTAAACGGGCGACCCTTGCCCGCATACTGGGTATACGACTGATAGCGGATCCCGGTGACCGCAATCCATTTATCCGTCAGATACAGTGCATCCTGCACATATGCAGAGTAGCTTTCCTGCTGAATAGTCTGGTCGCTGTCGGCAGCAGACACGGTCGTACATTTACCGAGATCGCCGTAGGACGGGTTATAGATATTGAACCCTTTCACGTTCTTACAGCGGATCATATCCGTGCGCAGCAGATCGTAATTCTCATAGGAGATGCCGGTCAGGATCTCATTGTAGAACCCGGCGATATCAATATTCCCCTGCAGATCTGCGCGGGTAGAGTGCATGCGCTGGGTCGAGCCCTGGGTGGCATCCACGCGGCGCGTCAGATTACCGGTGACAGAATCATAGGCCATCACGCGGGCCTGATTATCCGTATATTTGTCCTGGCTAAAGCTATAGTCGAATTTGGCGGTCCACTGGCTGTTCAGACGGTATTCCGCGTTCAGCTGCGCCAGATCCGACTCGCCGTCGGTAATGTTAAACGGCTCGTCAAAACGGGTTTTACGATCGACAGTGACCGGCTTTTTGGTGGTGAGATCGAAGATCGTTCCGCGATCGAACGGGGCCTGATAATCGCGATGGGAATAGAGCACCGTCACGGTCGCATCGTCGCCGAACCAGGTCAGCGAGGGGGCGATAAAGGTGCTGCGCTCTTTGCCGAAGCTGCGCCAGTAATCTTCATCCTGGTATTCACCGGTCAAGCGATATGCCAGCCGCGTACCGTCAATCGGACCGGTGACATCCAGCTGCCCGGTGCCGCCCCCAAAGCTGGTGGACGTCGCAGAAAGAGACCCGCCGAATGTTTTTTCCGGGCGTTTGGTGACCACGTTGATCAGACCGCCTGGATCGAGGATCCCGTACAGCGTGGACGCCGGGCCTTTCAGCACTTCCACGCGCTCGGTTGCGGCGTTAAAGCTGCGTGGCAGCACGGTACGCAACCCGTTAGTCATGATTGAGCCGTCGCGGTTCGCGCCAAAACCCCGGCGCACGAACGCATCCTGCGTGCCGCCCAGCGTATTGGTTTGCACCACGTTGCTGACGTTATACAGCGCCTCGTCGAGCGTGGTGGCATGCTGATCTTCCAGCACCTCGTCGCTCACCGTATTCACCACCTGCGGAATATCCAGCATTGGCATGGTGGTCAGCGTGGCGGTGGCGGTATTCAGCGGCTGATAGCCGTTTGTGGCCTCGGTCCTGGCGTCGGGTGTGGCGATAACGGTTAACGTCTCGCCGTCTTTTGTCGTTGTTTTTTCTGCTGACTGCGCCAGGGGCGCGATAAACAGCAGTGAAAAGAGCGCGCGCCCTTTTACCCCAGAGAAGGAAGGTGTGAACTTAAGCATTTAATCATTATCCCGAAATACCCTGCGAATGCTCGCGGGTGAAGCTGGTGTGTCATTGCCCGTACAGCGCTACCCGTTCGCCTGAGTGGGTGCGGGTATGTAATTGAGAATCATTCAATCATGAGGGTATGTAGTAGTAAATGGAAAAAAGCAAAAATCAGCTACAGCCAGAACGTCCGCAATGCTCATGAATTTCTCCCTGGTTAACTAATTGAAAATTAATCAATAATTAATATTTATCCTGGGCGGTGTAGTGATGTTTACCCCTGCTTTTATCAGGGTGTTTATCCCCTTGACTACTACATGGCCCAGCGGCAAAATTGCATGAGAATGAGTTTTATTTTTATTTGTCTGTAACTGGATTAAGTTGGCACACACGTGGCTCAAAACGCGACAGAGCAGGGGCTGGTGCTCGAAAACCTCTCTGCTGGCTATCAGAAAAAAATCATCATCGAGGGGATTTCCCTCACCATTCCGTCCGGGAAAATGACCGTGCTGGTGGGGGCGAATGGCTGCGGAAAATCCACGCTGCTCAGCACGATTGCGCGTCTGCTACAGCCGATGGGCGGTACAGTGCTGCTCGATGGCAAAGCCATTCATCACCAGCCCACTAAAGCGGTTTCGCGTCAGCTCGGCATTTTGCCGCAGTCGCCGCTGCTGCCTGAAGGGCTGACGGTTTTTGAGCTGGTCGCACGCGGGCGATTTCCGTGGCAAAACTTTATGCGCCAGTGGACCGATGCCGATGAACAGGCGGTGGAAGAGGCGCTGCGCTTAACCGGCACGCTCGATTATGCTCATCTCCCTGTCGAAAGCCTCTCAGGCGGTCAACGCCAGCGCTGCTGGATTGCAATGGCGCTGGCGCAACAAACTCCCTATATCCTGCTCGATGAACCGACCACCTTCCTCGACCTTCGCTATCAGGTTGAAATCCTCGAGCTCCTGCACGATTTAACCCGCCACCATGGGCGCACCGTGGTTGTGGTGTTACACGATCTCAACTTTGCGGTGAACTACGGCGATACGCTGGTCTTTTTACGCGAGGGGAAAGTGCAGGGCGTGCTCAATGAAGACGATGTTTGTACGCCTGAACTGATCGGCGCGGTGTTCGACGTTGACGTCCACATGTCAGTCAATCCGCTAACCGGTAAACCGTTTTTTCTGCCGTTTCGACGTAGCGGAAAGTCATGATGCGCACCAGCCTGGCGTCTGCCGTATTCATCGGCCTGCTGCTGGTGGGTGCGATTGTCCATGCTGGTATTGGTGCGCGTTTTATTCCTCCGCAAACCGTGGTGCAGGCCTTTATCGCGTTCGATCCGCGCAGCTTTGACCATAACGTGATTATCAATCTGCGCCTGCTGCGCCTGACTGCCGCCCTGACGATCGGGGCCGCGCTTGGCGTGGCGGGCGTGCTGTTGCAGGCGGTGATCCGCAATCCTCTTGGCGAGCCGCATATTTTGGGCCTCAACGCCGGTGCGGCCCTGGCGGTAGTGATGACCAGCGCGCTGGGGCTGACGCTGCCTGTTGGTCGTCCGCTGATTGCCGCGCTCGGGGCCGGTGCGCTGTTTTTGCTGGTATTCGGCCTGTCGTCTGCCGGACGAAGCGGGCTGACGCCGATGAAAGTCACCCTTTGCGGCGTCGCGCTGTCGGCATTTGCCTCGTCAATTACCGCTGCGGTGCTGATCCTTGATGAACAAACCCTGCTGGCGATGCGCACCTGGCTGGCGGGCGATCTGGCGGGGCTGAGCTGGGAGACAAACCGCATCGCCGCCTGGGTGGCAGCCATCGGCTTAACGCTTGCCATCGGGCTGGCACCGTCGCTCAACATGCTGGCGCTGGGCGATCGCATGGCGCAGGGCCTGGGTGTTTCTCTGCTGCGCACGCGTATTTTAGCGTTGCTGGCGATTGCACTGCTTTGCGGGGCGGCGGTGTCGGTTGCCGGGCCGATTGGCTTTATTGGCCTGGTGGTGCCGCAGATTATCCGCCGTCTGGTGTCGGTCGATTTACGGGTGATGGTGCCGCTTTCGGCCTGCTGCGGAGCGCTTGTTCTCCTGCTGGCTGATATCGCCGCCCGGACGCTGTTTGCGCCGCATGAGCTGGCGACCGGGGTGGTAACCGCGCTGGTGGGTGCCCCGGTGTTTATCATTATGGCGACGAGGATCTTTAAATGAGCCGGGCCATCCTGCGCGCGGGCTTGCGTCCGCTGCGCCTTGGCCGCTTTTCTGCCGTGGTTCGCCCTAAGGCGCTGCTTTTGCTGGCACTATTGGTCCTGCTGGTGCTGGGCATGATGCTGTACGGCCTGACTCAGGGGTCGATGCCGATCCCTACGTCGGCGATAGCGCGCGGGCTGTTTTACCCGGATGCGCTGAGCGTTGACGCACGCTATATCGTTGAAGATATTCGGCTGCCGCGCCTGCTGATGGCGCTGCTGTGTGGCGCGATGCTGGGGGTGGCGGGCGCGTCCATGCAGTCCATCACCCGCAACGGCCTGGCCGATCCGGGTCTGATTGGCGTGAAAGAAGGCTGCAGCGTGGCGGTGTTAGTGCTGATTTTTCAGTTCCCGGCGCTGGACGTGGTCTGGCGTCCGGTTATCGGGATGTTGGGCGGTTTGCTAACGGCGCTGCTGGTGGTTCTGCTGGCCCGGGATATCTCCCGTCCGCGCTTTATTCTGGTGGGCATCGGCGTGTCGTGGGCGTTTGCAGCGGGCATCGGGGTCTTTATGACCACTGCCGACGTGCGCGATGTCCAGACCGCACTGCTGTGGCTGGCCGGAAGCCTGCATGCCGCCAACTGGACGCTGGTCGGCGTGGCTGCTGGTTGGGCGCTTCCCGCCTTTGCGCTGCTGCTGTTCACCGCCCGCGCGGCAGATGTGGCGCTGCTGGGCAACCAGGCCGCCACCGGGCTGGGCGTGCGCACCGCCAGGCTGGCGCTGCTGCAGGTCATCGCTCCGGTGTTATTGACCGCTGCCTGCGTATCCTGCGTGGGCAGCATCGGATTTGTCGGGCTGATCGCCCCGCACATGGCGCGTTTTTTACTGCGCGGCGGCCAGGCCACGCTGCTTGCAGGCAGTGCGACGCTGGGCGCGCTGTTGGTTGTACTGGCGGATAATCTCGGGCGGCTGGCGTTTCTGCCGCTGCAGCTACCCGCGGGCATTATTGTCTCGCTGATTGGCGGGCCGTTTTTCCTGGTGCTGCTCTGGCAGCGTCGGGATCGCTTTTAGAAGGGGAAAGCGCGATGCGCATACTGTTATCGATGCTGCTTCTGGCGGGATTTTCCGTCAGCGCGGCACAACCTGTTCAGACTTTTACCGATGATTTAGGCCGCGCGGTGGAGGTGCCCGCCCACCCGAAACGCATCGTGTCGCTGCACGATCTCGACATCACCATTCCGCTGATTGAGCTGGGCGTTCCGCCCATCGCCAGCCACGGACGCACGCGCCCGGACGGCAGCCATTTTATTCGATCCAGCGGAATGCTGACCGGGGTCGACTTTGATAATTCCGATATCCAGTTTATTGGCACGGCGGATATCGATATTGAAGCCATTACCGCTGCAAAGCCGGATCTCATTATCACCGAGCCGACCCGCAACACGCCGGTGGAACAACTGGCGCGTATCGCCCCGACGGTCAGTATCGATCACCTGGACGGCGGCGCGCCGGAAATCTATCGCAAGCTGGCGCAGTTGACCGGCACCCAGGCGCGACTGAGCATTTTGCAACGCCGCTACGAGGAACAGATCAAAGCGCTGAAGGCCACCCTCGATACCAGCAAGATCTCTGTTTCCGTCATTCAGGCCAACCAGGGAAAAATTACCGCCATGCACAGCTACCACTCGCTGGGCCGGGTGCTGCGTGACGCGGGATTCACCTTCCCGCCGCTGATCGACAGCATTCCGGACGGCGGGCGTATCGATGTTAGCGCCGAGCGCCTGCCGGAGCTGGACGCCGATTTTGTCTTCGCCACCTGGCGCGGGGATACCGGCGGCAAGCCGCAGGACGAGCTGGCGGCGATGGAGGCAGTGATGCCCGGCTGGTGCCAGTTCCTCAACGCCTGCCGCACCGGGCGCTACGTGCTGATCTCGCGTGAAGAGGCGATCTCCAACTCCTTCGCGTCACTGGGCTTAATGGCGGCGCAGGTGCAATCGCAGATCGCGGGCCGTCCGCTGCCGGAGGCGAAATGATCCGCAAAGACAAATCGCGCGTGGACGTGTATGGCGATCGCTTTCGCGCCCGCGCCCACCAGCTGACGCCGCGCCTGAATCAGGTCGCCACTTACATCAATGAGAACCGCGAAGCGGTGATGGAGCAAACGGCGATGGAAATTGCCGCGCAGCTTAAAACCTCTGATGCCACCGTGGTGCGGGCCATCCAGGCGCTCGGGTTTGCCGGCCTGCGGGATCTGAAGCAGACGCTGGAGCACTGGTTTGGCCCGACGGTAAGCTCCAGCGAAAAGATCTCCACCACGGTCAATATTCTGACCAGCGACGTCAATTCCAGCATCGACTTTGTGCTGGAAGGCCATCAGCACACCTGCGAGGTGTTGTCCGAGCCGGGCAATCGTTACGCGATGGCGCAGGCGGTGGCGCTGCTGAGTGAGGCGCGCCAGGTGGCTATTTTTGGTATTGGCGCGTCGGGGGTTCTGGCGGAATACACCGCCCGCATGTTCAGCCGCATGGGGCTGCCCGCCACGCCGCTCAACCGCACCGGGATTGGACTGGCAGAGCAGCTTATCGCGCTACAGCGCGGCGACGTGCTGGTGATGATGGCGCAGAAATCCGCCCATCGTGAGGGGCAAACGACGCTGCGCGAGGCGAAACGGCTGGGCATTCCGACCATACTGCTGACCAACGCGCTGGATTCCCGCTTCAGCAAAGAGGCCAACGTGGTGATCCACGTGCCGCGCGGTGGCGAGAAAGGCAAAATCCCACTGCACGGAACCGTGCTGCTGTGCCTGGAGATGATCGTGCTGTCGGTGGCCTCCACCACGCCGCAGCGCAGCATTAAATCTATTAAGCGCATCAACGAATTTCATCGTGGCCTAAAGCCGGGGAAGAAGAGTACTTAGGTGACTCTTCCGGTACTGTAGCGGGGTCTCGCCGATGCCCTTTTTAAAGGCGCTAATAAAGTACGTTACATCCGAAAATCCAACCCGCGCGGCGATGTCGCGCACGCTCGCGTCAGAGTGCAGCAAGCTTTCGCAGGCTTTGCGCAGCCGTAGCGTGTTCAGGTAATCGTGAATTTTTTCGCCCGTTTCCGCATGGAACTTGCGCGACACGTAGCTGCGGGATTTCCCCATTTCGCCCGCCAGCGCGTCGAGGCTGAATTTCTGCCGATAGTGCTCATCAAGCCAGAACATGACCTGGCTGGCAATCCCCTGACTGTTCCCGGTTTGCCCCTTATCGTCGTGCGGCAGCATGGCGAACAGGCCGATCAGCAGCCCGGCCACCTGTTCACTGTTCATCGGCGGTTGATAGCAGCTGAACAGGTGATCGAGATGGCTATGGCAGTGGGCCATATCCGCTACCCACGCTTCTCCCCCGCGCTGAGACAGCTTCTGCAGCCGCTGCTGGGTCTGAGGGAAATCGCGCAGTGCTTTCAGCACCGCGTGCTGGTCGAGGTGAATAATGGTGCGGCGGTAGCTGGCTTCGGCTTGCGGATCGACCATCACCTTGTGCAGGGTAAAGGGTGGGAAGAAAAATAGCCGCCCAGGGCGCATGGTGTAGTGGCGGTTATCGACAATCGCGATGCCAAAGCCCTCTTCGACATACAGGATTTCCAGACACTGGTGCCAGTGGTGATAGCGCACGGTGTTGGCGAACAGACGACTGAACGACACGAGGGTGTCATTCAGCGTGATAAGCTCAAGATGTTCCGCAGTTGGCGTGTGGCGCATAGTGCAATAAAACTCAACTTTTCCCTTTCCCTCGCCCTTTATAAACCACCTTTTTAAATTTCCTCAACTGCGGGTTCATGCATCTCTCGCGGGTGTGACCGGGCTAACATTTCTGCCCCTTGCTGATTAACTATTCTTTGCCGCAGTTGATTACGAGGACGAGCGCATGTTGGCGGCACAGAAAGAAAAATCAAATCCGTTGTCTACCCGTCAGGATCTGGTGACGGCCCTGAACACGATGCTGGCGGCGGTAGACAAGCAGTTTCCGGCGGGCAGCTCACGCTTTTCGCTGGGGGAGACCTGCGCCCACTACGGCACCGACGTGGCGCAGATGGAAGGATTGTCCCGGGTGCTGTGGGGCCTGTTCCCGCTGATGGCCGCGGGTGACAGCACCCCGTTCAGCGACAAATACATCGCGGCAATCAAAATCGGTACTGACCCGCAAAGCCCGGGCTACTGGGGCGACACTCAGCCTTACGATCAGCGGCTGGTGGAGATGGCGGCCTATGGCCTGGGGCTGACCCTGCTGCAGGACAGGCTCACGGCGCACTTTACCGAGCGTGAACTGGCCAACCTGTACGCATGGCTGAACCAAATCACCGATGCGCAAATGCCGGACAGCAACTGGAACTACTTCGCCATCATGGTGCAGCTCGGCTTTAAGCGCGCCGGTTTGCCCTACGACCAGCAGGCCATCGATCGTCGCTTCGCTATGATGGATGCCTACTACCTGGGGGAGGGCTGGTACTCCGACGGCGTGGGTCGCCCGAAAGATTATTACATCTCAATGGCGTTTCACTTCTACGGACTGATCTACGCCACCCTGAGCGGCGATGAGGCGCGCGCTGAAATACTGCGCCAGCGTTCACGCCAGTTCGCCGAAGACTTTATTTACCTGTCTGCTGCCGACGGTGCCTCGGTGCCGTTTGGCCGCAGCCTGACCTATCGCTTTGCAATGGTCGCCTTCTGGAGCGCGGTGGCTTTTTCCGGGCTGGATGTCTTCACCCCGGGGATCGTAAAAGGGGTGATCCTCCGCCATCTGCGCTGGTGGCAGCAGCAGCCGATTACCGATCGCGACGGGATTTTAACCCTCGGCTTTGCCTACCCGAATCTGGCGATGTGTGAGGACTACAACTCGCCCGGCTCGCCGTACTGGGCGCTGAAAACCTATCTGATCCTTGCGCTGCCGGATGCGCATCCGTTCTGGCAGGCGGAAGAACAACCGCTGCCAGCGCTTGCCGAAACGCGCGTGATACCGCACGCCCAACAGATCCTGATGCAGGCCGACGATGTTCAGATGCTCACCGCCGGACAGCTGGAGCTGAACAACTACGTCAACACCGAGGCGAAATACACCAAATTTGCCTACTCCAGCCGCTTTGGCTTCACCATTGAGCGTGGGCGTTTTGGCATAAAACACGCCGCCTGCGACTCGATGCTGCTGCTGGCGGATGGCGATAACTACTTCCGCGGACGCCGTGAATGCGAGCAGGTGCGGGTGGACGAAAACTACATCTTCTCGCGCTGGTCCCCGTGGCAGGACGTGATGGTCGATACCTGGCTGGTGCCGTTCGGCGAGTGGCATCTTCGCCTGCACCGCATTAACAGTGCCCGCACCTTGCAAACGGTTGAGGGGGGTTTTGCGGTGATGAAAACCGAGCATCACATGCAGGGGCGCGGCAGCTGGCTGCATGCCACTAACGGCAGCAGCGCGATTGTCGATCTCTCGCCCGCCATTGCCCGCGAGCCTGACAGCATCGTCACCCCGCCGAACAGCAGCATAATGTTTGCTCAATGTGCCTCGATACCGGTGCTCACCACCACCCTTGCGCAAGGGGAGAGCTGGCTGTGCTGCGCGGTGATGGCGTCCGGACAGGCTAATAAAGCGGCGGTGAGCCCACAGTTGGAAATCAATAATACCCAGGCCGTTATTTCTCTGCCTGGAAGCGAACGTCAGCTGTCGTTCTTTTTATAAGCCCTGAACCTGAATGTTGGCGAGGATGGTATGAGTAACAAAACTGAATATTACAAAATCAGCAGTTTTATTTTTCTCTATTTCTTTACCTGGTCCGCCAGTATTGGCCTGTTGGCCATCTGGCTTGGACAAAAAGCAAATCTCAGCGGCTCGGTGATTGGCACTGTATTTGCGGTAAACGGCATCTTCTCGGTGATCCTGAAACCGATCTACGGTTATATTCTGGATAAGATCGGTATGAGCAAATATCTGCTCTATTTCGTGGTGGCGATGTCGGCCCTGATGGCACCGTTCTTTATCTACGTTTACCAGCCGCTGTTAATGTCCAACACCCTGCTGGGGATTATTATCGGCGCACTCTATTTAAGCTTTGCCTGGTATGCGGGCGTGGCGGCGTGCGAATCCTATTCCGACCGTTTCAGCCGGCTTAACGGCATGGAGTTTGGCCAGATCCGCATGTGGGGATCGCTGGGCTGGGCGGTGGCGTCCTCGTTCTCGGGTCTGCTGTTTAACCTCTCACCGTCGTACAACTTTATTATGGGCAGCGTGGCTTCGGTCATTATGCTTATCGTCCTGTTGAGCCTGAAAGTGAACACTAACTCCGTTCATGCCGACGAGGTGCTGACCAAAGAGAAAATCGCCCCGTCAGATGTCTATGCCCTGCTGCGCAGCCGCAAGTTCTGGGCCTTCTGCCTGTATGTGGCGGGCGTGGCGTGGATGATGTTTATCGCCGAGCAGCAGTTCTCCCGCTATTTCGTCACCTTCTTCGACGATATTCATCAGGGCAATGCGGTATTTGGCTATCTGGGTACCGTCCAGTCCGGAATGGAATTCGTGATGTATATGGTGATCCCGCTGTTCGTCAATTTTATTGGTGCCAAGCGCGGGTTATTAATTGTTGGGCTGGTGGTCGGTGCGCGACTGATTATTTCCGGGATGTGCGATTCCCATCTGTTAATTTCGGTGCTGAAACCGCTGTACGGTCTGGAAATCTGTCTGCTGCTGGTGTCGGTATTTAAATATATCGCCGAGCATTTCGATAAACGGGTTAACGCCACCATGTATTTGCTGGGCTATCAGGCGATGCTGTATGTCGGCAACGTGGTGGTCTCCTCCCCGGCGGGTTATCTGTATGACCGCATCGGTTTTGAGCAGACCTATATCATCATGGGCGCAACGGCGCTGACCTTTACGGTTATATCTGCCTTTACGCTGTCGGCCTGTCAGAGCAAATGGCGCGGCACCCGGGCGCTGAACGTGTCAGAGCAACCGTCATCACATTAATTTTTGCCGTCAAAGAAGGAACCGAAAAATGTTAAATCATATCGCCCTGGAGCCGCTGACTGATATTCCCGTGCCGGTCGAGGCTTGTGCGTTCAACGACGAATTACGTTCGGCGCGCAGCCATATCCTCGAGCTGATTAGCCGTCATTTAACCGAGTTCGGTGAGCAGTTCCCGGCCGAAACCTGTCAGGACGGTTACTATCCGCTGACCGAAAATGTCGAGTGGACCACCAGCTTCTGGACCGGCCAGCTGTGGCTGGCGTGGGAGATGAGCGGCGACGAGAAATTCCGCGCGATGGCGGAGAAGCACACCCGCTCGTTTGGCGTGCGCATCGCCAGTCGTCATGACACCAATACTCACGATCTCGGCTTTTTGTACACGCTCTCCTGCGTGGCAGCCTGGCGACTGACCGGCGACCGCGAGGCGCGCGGCTTCTCGCTGCTGGCGGCTGAAGCGCTACTTGAACGCTTCCATGAGAAGGCGAAGATCATCCAGGCGTGGGGGGATCTGAGCGATCCCGAGCAGGCCGGACGAATGATCATCGACTGCAACATGAACCTCCCCCTGCTGTACTGGGCGACCGAGCAGACCGGCGATCCGCGCTTTGCCGATGCGGCGCAGGCCCACGTGATGCAGGCAGCGCAATATCTGATTCGCGAAGACGCTTCAACGTTCCACACTTACTATATGGATGTGAAAACCGGCGCGCCGCGCTACGGCAACACTCAGCAGGGCTATGCGGATGACTCCTGCTGGTCACGCGGCCAGGCGTGGGGGATTTATGGCTTCCTGCTGAGCTACATCTATACCGGCGACAAAACGATGATCGACCTGTCGAAACGGCTGGCGAATTACTTCCTCAACCGTCTGCCGGAAGATTACGTCTGCCACTGGGATCTGGCGCTGGTGGGTACCGACGCGCTGCGCGATTCATCGTCGGCGGCGATTGCGGTGTGTGGCCTGCTGGAGCTTGTAAAACAGCTGCCGGTCACCGATCCGGACAGAGAGCGTTATCAGGCGTGGGCGCAGGGCATTATGTCCTCGTTGACGAAGCACTATCTGATGGGCAAAACGGAGAAAGGTAACGGCGTGCTGAAGCACTCGGTTTACCATCTGGCCAGCAATAAAGGCGTGGATGAATGCGCGAGCTGGGGGGATTACTTCTACGTCGAAGCACTGGTGCGTTGTACTCAGAGCTGGAAGCTGTACTGGTAAACAGAACGGCCCTCTTTGCGAGGAGAGGGCCGCAACGGTCAGGCTTTCGGAATACGCAGCGTCTGCCCGGGATAAATTTTATCGGGGCTCGAGAGCATAGGCCGGTTAGCTTCAAAGATTTTGTTGTACTGCGAGGCATCGCCATACACGGTTTTAGAGATGGCGCTGAGGGTATCGCCGGATTTCACCGTGTAGTAAGTGGCTTCGCCGCTGGTGTCACTGGCGGTGATATTGTTTTCCACCTCGCTGACGCCCACGATATTCCCCACGGCAATCTGGATTTTCTCTTTTTGTTCCTGCGTCAGCCCGTCGCCGGTGACGCTGGCTTTACCGTCGGTCACATTGACCTGCACCTTATCGGCACCCGGTATATTGAGTTTTTTAAGATGGTCTGCGACTTTATCGCTTTGCCCTTTGTGGTCCGTCAGGTTGTCCCACAGTTTTTCACCTGCCTCTTTTACGAAGCTGAAAATACCCATTTCGTCCTCCGGTTAGCAAACACGTAAGACTATAAGCATAGCAGGTGAGCTTAAAAGTAGGCCGGGCAAACGCAGTGCTGCCCGGCGTTACCACAAAACTTAAACCCCTTGCTCCAGAATACGGATATGGGTTTCCAGAACATCCCCTTTCACCGCTTCGCTCCACGCTTTCATGTGCGGGGTTTGCAGGTGGGCTTCCAGATGGGCCACGGTTTCCCACTGCTCAACCATGATGATTGAGTCCGGGGCGGTGGTCTGGAAGCTGACGCCTGCGGCAGTGTCTACCATCGGCGCGTAGCCGTGGCAGCCCGCTTCGTCTAAAACGGCCGGGATAATTTTAGCAAACTGATCCAGCACCGCCTGACGGTGATGTTGGCCAGGACGGGTACGGATTTCAGCAATTACGGTAAGCATGGTCCACTCCTTATGATTCCAGCTTCCAGTTAAGCAAAAATTTCCGTCAGATGCTTGCGGTATTCTGCGATATAGCGCGGCACGTCCGGCATTTTGATCACGTCGTTGGTGATAAAGGTCGGCAGTGCTTCCATGCCCAGGAACTGGTTCGCTTTGTGGAACGGCAGATAAACACCGTCAACACCCACGCCGTGGAAGAACTGGTCTTCGTCGGTGAAGGCGTCCATTGGGGCGTTCCAGGTCAGGGAGAGCATGTATTTTTTACCCTGAATCAGGCCGCCTGAACCGTATTTTTTTGAGGCGTCTGAGCGGGTGCGGCCATCGCTGGCGTACAGCGAGCCGTGACCTTCGGTAAAGACATCGTCCATGTACTTTTTAATGGTCCACGGCGCGCCCATCCACCAGCCCGGCATCTGCCAGATCACCACGTCAGCCCACAGGAAGTTCTGCACTTCGGCCTTGATATCGTACTCGCCGTCGGTGCGCACGACCTTAACATCATGCCCGGCGTCGCGCAGGAACCCGTCCGCGACCTCGGTCAGGGTGTCATTCAGCTGGCCGTTGGAGTGCGCAAATTTTTTCGCACCGTTGATAATCAGAATGTTGCTCATAATGTGACCTCGCAGGAAAGAGTATGGCGACGATTCTACGCGCGACAGCGGGGCGGTAAAATGAGCAAAATGTGTAAAGTCTTTTGCTCTGTGCGCAATAATCACCCTACCAGCTAATGTGTGCTTCAAAGCCCCCGTGGTCGGCATTGCCCAGCGATACCGTCATCCGGTGCAGGGCGGCAATCCGCTTGACGATGGATAAGCCCAGCCCGCTGCCGGTTTGCTGCTGGCCCGGCGGGCGATAGAAGCGCTCGCCAACGCGCGCCAGCGCCTCGGGGGCGATCCCCGGCCCGTTATCCCGCACGCTAAAGCTTCGCGCATCGAGCGTGACATCCACCACGCTGCCGCGCGGGCTGTAGCGCACGGCATTATCCAGCAGGTTGCGCACCAGCAGGCTCAGCAGCAGCGGTTGCCCGGTATGGCGCGCCTGCGGGGCATTGATCGTCAGGCGGATCTCAATCCCTGCCTGCTGTGCCGGATGGTAAATATCCATCACCGCCGATTGCAGCAGATCGGCCATCGGGATTGGCTCGAGTTCATCGAGGTTAGCCAGCGAGTCCAGCCGCGACAGGGTCAGGAGCTGATCCACCAGACGGGAAGCGCGATCGATACCCGCATGCAGCTGCGTCAGCGCTTTCGCCTGCGCCTGCGGATCGTCCTGCGATAGAAGGGCGACATCGGTCTGCACCTTCAGCGCCGTCAGGGGGCTGCGCAGTTCGTGGGCGGCATCGGAGGTGAAGCGCCGCTCGCGCAGCATCGCCTCCCGGGTGCGGGTGAAGAGATGGTTCAGCGACTCCACCAGCGGGCGCACCTCGGTTGGCAGGCCCGCAGAGGTCAACGGATCGGTGGCATCCGGGGCGCGGTGGCGCAGGCTTTGCGCCAGATTTTTCAGCGGACGCAGCTCGCGGCCGAGCAGCACAACCAGCAGCAGGAGCATCACCGGCAGTGCCACCAGCCATGGCGTCAGCTGCGAGGTGACGATATCCAGCGCCATCTCCTGGCGGTACTCGCGCTCCTGGCCAACTACAATGCGGGTATTCCCGTCGGGCGCGGTCAGCCACAGAAAACGCCATTCGTCGTTATCATCCTGCAAATGGCCGTTATCAAAGCCGTCGCGACCCGCGTGCCAGGCAATATCCCGGCCGTTTTCCCCGTCATGCAGCAGCATTTTTCCGTCGCGGGAGTAAATCGCAAACGCCAGCGCGTCATCGTCCAGATGGCCGTTTTTGGCCTTCTTTGGCATGTCGCGCACCTGAACGGTGCCGTTCAGGGTGCTAAGATCCATCGCCATCAGTCGTTTGGCGAACAGCATCTGCTGGGTGTCGAACAGCTTATCGAGCTTATGGCTGGTCTGCTGCCAGGCCACGACGCTGGCGGCAAACCATGCCCCCAGCGCCAGCAGTAAAAACAGCAGGGTCAGGCGTAGCTTCAGGCTCAAACGTTGCGTCAGTTTCATGCCTCTCCCAGGGTATAGCCGATGCCATGTACGGTGCGGATAAAGCCCGCGCCGAGCTTGCGGCGCAGATGATGGACGTGGACTTCCACGGCGTTGCTGGAGACATCGTCATCCCAGCTGTAGAGCTTCTCTTCGATAGTTTTGCGCGGCAGCACGCGCCCGGCATTACGCATCAGCAGTTCCAGCAGGGCGAACTCTTTCGGCTTCAGGGAAAGCGTTTCGCCGTCGAGGGTGGCGATCATGGCGACCGGATCGAGACTCACCTTGCCATGCTGCAGTTCGCGGCGGGTCTGACCGTGGCTGCGGCGCACCAGCGCTTCCAGGCGGGCCGCCACTTCGATCAGGGCAAAGGGCTTGCAGAGATAATCATCGGCCCCCAGGCGTAACCCCTCCACCCGCTGGTCGAGCGCGTCGCGGGCGGTGAGGATCAGCACCGGCTCGCTGCGTCCGCTCTCGCGCCATGCGCGCAGGATCGTCAGCCCATCGAGCCCGGGCAAGGTAAGATCCAGCACCACCGCGTCATAGGGGGCAGAGAAGAGGGCGCTTTTGCCAGTGGGACCCTCGGTAAACCAGTCGACGAGAAAGCCCATTTTACTCAGCCCGACCTTAATGCCGTCGCCGATAAGCCGATCGTCCTCAACCAGTAAAATACGCATTCCCGCTCCTTGTCATCGCTGTTTACAGGGCAGTAAACCTCTGGAGCGTCATCGCTGTACAGTAAAAAAAATTAAATTTTAGGCTTAAGAAATCGTTAAGGTTTACCCTGTTTAATGGACATCTAAACACGTTGAAAGGGAAAATTACTGATGAAAAAATTCGCTGCAATGGCTGCCATTATGATGATCACCACCGCGCCGGTGTTTGCCGCTCAGGGCGGATTCACTGGACCGTCGGCTGCGCCAACCACCCAGTCCACGACTCAGCAGGGCGGTTTTGTTGACGCTAACGCCAATCTGACCACGGCGGTAAAAGCCAAAGATCTGAAAGACAACAGCTGGGTGAAACTGCGCGGCAACATCGTCGAGCGCCTGTCCGATGACCGTTACCTGTTCCGCGACGTCAGCGGCACGGTCGATGTCGAAATCGATACCAAACACTGGAACGGTCAGACCGTCAGCCCGCAGGATCAGGTCGAGATCCAGGGCAAAGTCGATAAGGACTGGAACGAGTTTGAAATCGAAGTGAAACAGATCACTAAAGTGAATAAATAAGCTGAAAGAGGGCCGGTTTCGCGGCCCTTTTCTTTGTGACTCGACTCGTCAGATAGGGTAGTATCTGCGGCAATATTGCCTGAAACCAACTGGTTTCTGAGTTGAGGGATCCCATTTAATGAGCGATATGGCAGAGCGCCTCGCGCTACATGAATTTACTGAAAACGCCTATCTGAACTACTCCATGTACGTGATCATGGACAGGGCACTGCCGTTTATCGGTGATGGCCTGAAACCGGTCCAGCGCCGCATCGTTTATGCGATGTCTGAACTGGGTCTGAGCGCCAGCGCAAAATTCAAAAAATCCGCCCGTACCGTGGGTGACGTACTCGGTAAATACCATCCGCACGGCGACAGCGCCTGCTACGAAGCGATGGTATTGATGGCACAGCCATTCTCCTACCGCTATCCGCTGGTTGACGGCCAGGGGAACTGGGGGGCACCGGACGATCCGAAGTCGTTCGCGGCGATGCGTTATACCGAATCCCGACTGTCCAAATATGCAGAACTGCTGCTCGGCGAACTGGGCCAGGGCACCGTCGACTGGGTACCAAACTTCGACGGCACCATGCAGGAGCCAAAGATGCTGCCTGCGCGCCTGCCGAACATTCTGCTGAACGGCACCACCGGTATCGCGGTGGGTATGGCGACGGACATCCCGCCGCATAACCTGCGTGAAGTGGCGAAAGCGGCGATCACCCTGATCGAGCAGCCGAAAACTACCCTCGATGAAGTGTTGGATATTGTGCAGGGGCCGGACTACCCGACCGAAGCCGAAATCATCACCTCCCGCGCTGAAATCCGCAAAATCTACCAGAACGGTCGCGGCTCGGTGCGCATGCGCGCGGTGTGGACCAAAGAGGACGGTGCCGTGGTGATCACCGCGCTGCCGCACCAGGTTTCCGGCGCCAAAGTGCTGGAACAAATCGCCGCCCAGATGCGCAATAAAAAGCTGCCGATGGTTGACGATCTGCGTGACGAATCGGATCACGAGAACCCGACCCGTCTGGTGATCGTCCCGCGCTCCAACCGCGTGGACATGGAGCCGGTGATGAACCATCTGTTCGCCACCACCGATCTGGAAAAAAGCTACCGCATCAACCTGAACATGATCGGTCTGGATGGTCGTCCGTCGGTGAAAAATCTGCTGGAGATCCTCACCGAATGGCTGGCGTTCCGTCGCGATACCGTGCGTCGTCGTCTGGACTACCGTCTGGAGAAAGTGCTCAAGCGCCTGCATATCCTCGACGGTTTGCTGGTGGCGTTCCTCAATATTGACGAAGTGATTGAGATCATTCGCGCTGAAGATGAGCCGAAACCGGCGCTCATGTCGCGGTTTGGTATCAGCGAAACCCAGGCTGAAGCGATACTCGAGCTGAAGCTGCGCCATCTCGCCAAACTGGAAGAGATGAAAATTCGCGGCGAGCAGAACGCGCTGGAAAAAGAGCGCGATCAGCTGCAGGCGATCCTCGCCTCCGAGCGCAAGATGAGTAACCTGCTGAAGAAAGAGCTGCAGGCAGATGCCGAAGCCTTCGGCGACGATCGTCGCTCTCCGCTGCGCGAGCGCGAAGAAGCCAAAGCGATGAGCGAGCATGACATGCAGCCGTCCGAGCCGGTGACCATTGTGCTGTCACAAAGCGGTTGGGTGCGCAGCGCCAAAGGTCACGACATCGACGCCCCGGGCTTAAGCTACAAAGCGGGCGACAGCTTCAAAGCGGCAGTGAAAGGCAAGAGCAATCAGCCTGTGGCGTTTATCGACACCACCGGGCGTAGCTACGCCATCGATCCGATTACCCTGCCGTCGGCGCGCGGCCAGGGCGAGCCGCTGACCGGCAAGCTGACGCTGCCGCCGGGTGCGACGGTTGAACACATGCTGATGGAAGGCGATGAGCAGAAGCTGCTGATGGCCTCCGATGCAGGCTACGGCTTTATATGTACCTTTAACGATCTGGTGTCGCGCAACCGCGCGGGCAAGGCGTTAATCAGCCTGCCGGATAACGCGCGCGTGATGGCGCCGCTGCTGATTGAAGACGAGAGCCATATGCTGCTGGCGATCTCGGCCGCAGGGCGAATGCTGATGTTCCCGGTCAGCGACCTGCCGCAGCTATCGAAAGGCAAGGGCAATAAGATCATCAACATCGCCACGGCGGATGCCGCATCAGGGGAAGACAGTCTGGCGCACCTGCTTATTCTGCCGCCGCAGAGCACCCTTACCCTTCACGTGGGTAAACGCAAAATCAAACTGCGCCCGGAAGAGCTGCAGAAAGTGGTGGGCGAACGTGGACGCAAAGGCTCGTTGATGCGCGGTCTGCAGCGTATTGATCGCCTGGAGATCGACTCTCCACATCGCGGCAAAGCGAGCGAAGGCGAGGTGTAATCTCGTTTCTCCCCCGCCGTTCAGGCGGGGGATATCGTCACCACATCCTTTATAAAAACAAAGCAGTTACCCGAATACAGTTGCAGTATAATTGTCAGCTGTTCGGGCTTCAGAGGTCGCTATGCTATTAATTGTTCGTTTAATCCTGGTTGTTATCTACTGCATCCTGGTCTGTATTTTCGGCTGCATTTACTGCCTGTTCAGCCCACGTAATCCGAAGCATGTCTCTACCTTCGGCCATATGTTTGGCCGCCTGGCACCGTTGTTTGGGTTGAAAGTAGAGACCCGTCTGCCCGAAGGGGCAGAGAAGTTTGGCAACGCCATCTATATCTGTAACCATCAAAATAACTACGATATGGTCACCGCCGCTAAAATTGTGCAACCGCCAACCGTCACCGTAGGCAAAAAGAGCCTTCTGTGGGTGCCGTTCTTCGGTCTGCTCTACTGGCTGACCGGCAATCTGCTGATTGACCGCAACAACCGCACCAAAGCGCACGGGACTATTGCAGAAGTGGTCAGCCACTTTAAGAAGCGCAGAATTTCGATCTGGATGTTCCCGGAAGGCACCCGCAGCCGTGGGCGTGGCCTGCTGCCGTTTAAAACTGGCGCGTTTCATGCCGCAATTGCGGCCGGTGTACCGATTATTCCGGTGTGCGTTTCCACCACATCGAATAAGATTAATCTTAACCGCCTGAACAACGGTCTGGCGATCGTTGAAATGCTGCAGCCGGTTGATGTGAGCAAGTACGGTAAAGACCAGGTGCGCGAGCTGGCGGCGCATTGCCGTGAAATCATGCTCAATAAAATCGCTGCACTTGATAAAGAAGTCGCAGAGCGCGAAGCCGCTGGCAAGGTTTAAGCCGGCATAAGGGAAAACGAATTCCCGTGTTGTTAGTACGTTTATACATGGAGCCAATATGTCACTCAGTCGCCGTCAGTTTATTCAGGCATCGGGAATCGCCCTATGTGCAGGTGCGGTTCCGCTGAGGGCAAACGCCGCCGGGCAGCAACAGCCGCTGCCCATTCCGCCGTTACTCGAATCCCGTCGCGGACAGCCGCTTTTCCTGACGTTGCAGCGTACCCACTGGACCTTTACCCAGGGCACGCGTGCCTCCGTCTGGGGCATTAACGGGCGTTATCTCGGTCCGACGGTCCGCGTCTGGAAGGGCGATGACGTGAAGCTGATTTACAGCAATCGTCTGGCGGAAAACGTCGCCATGACCATCAGCGGTTTACAGGTTCCAGGCCCGCTTAAGGGCGGCGCGCCGCGTATGATGTCCCCGAGCGCTGACTGGGCACCGGTTCTGCCCGTTCGCCAGAACGCGGCTACCCTTTGGTATCATGCCAACACCCCGAACCGCACCGCGCAGCAGGTCTATAAAGGGCTGGCGGGTATGTGGCTGGTGGAGGATGAGGTCAGCAAATCGCTGCCCATTCCCAATCACTACGGCGTCGACGATTTCCCGGTCATTATTCAGGATAAGCGTCTGGATAACTTCGGTACGCCGGAGTACAGCGAGCCGGGGAGCGGCGGGTTTGTCGGTGATACGCTGCTGGTCAATGGCGTACAGAGCCCGTATGTCGAAGTGTCTCGCGGCTGGGTGCGTCTGCGCCTGCTGAACGCCTCCAACTCGCGCCGCTATCAGCTGCAGATGAGCGACGGCCGGGCGCTGCACGTGATCGCCGGCGATCAGGGCTTTTTACCTGCCCCGGTCCCGGTAAAACAGCTGGCGCTGGCCCCGGGCGAGCGGCGCGAAATCCTGGTGGATATGACCAACGGCGATGAAGTGTCGATTACCTGTGGCGAAGCGGCGAGCATCGTTGATCGGCTGCGCGGCTTCTTTGAGCCGTCGAGCATTCTGGTTTCAACCCTGGTGCTGACCCTGCGTCCGACCGGCCTGCTGCCGCTGGTGACCGATACCCTGCCGATGCGCCTGCTGCCGGAAGAGATCATGAGCGGTACCGCGGTGCGCAGCCGCGATATCAGCCTCGGTGACGATCCGGGCATTAACGGCCAGCTGTGGGACGTCAACCGCATTGATATTACTGCCCAGCAGGGCACGTGGGAGCGCTGGACGGTACGCGCCGAAATGCCGCAGTCGTTCCATATCGAAGGGGTGAGCTTCCTTGTGCGCAACGTCAACGGGGCGATGCCGTTCCCGGAAGACAGAGGCTGGAAAGACACCGTCTGGATCGATGGGCAGGTCGAACTGCTGGTCTACTACGGCCAACCGTCGTGGCCGCACTTCCCGTTCCTGTTCCACAGCCAGACCCTGGAGATGATGGACAGAGGATCGGTCGGGCAGCTGCTGGTCAACCCGGCACCGTAATTCGCCGGGTAGCGGCTGCGCTTACCGGGCCTACAGGTCCGCAGGCCCGGTAAGCGTAGCGCTACCGGGCTTTAACACGCCCCGCACAATACCCCTTCATTTCCCGTATTAATCCAGCGTATAATCCCCGCCCTTTTGATTATTTTTTCTCCGGAAGCATTATGAGCGCAATATCCTTGATCCAGCCGGATCGAGACCTCTTCTCCTGGCCCCAGTACTGGGCAGCCTGTTTTGGACCGGCGCCATTCCTGCCGATGTCCCGCGAAGAGATGGACCAACTGGGCTGGGACAGCTGCGACATTATTCTGGTGACGGGCGACGCATACGTCGATCACCCGAGCTTTGGCATGGCGATCTGCGGTCGTATGCTCGAAGCGCAGGGTTTCCGCGTGGGGATCATTTCCCAGCCGGACTGGAACACCAAAGATGATTTTATGCGCCTCGGCAAACCGAACCTGTTCTTCGGCGTGACCGCGGGCAACATGGATTCGATGATCAACCGCTACACCGCCGACCGTAAGCTGCGTCACGATGACGCCTACACCGCGGATAACGTGGCGGGCAAGCGTCCGGATCGTGCCACTCTCGTGTACACCCAGCGTTGTAAAGAAGCATGGAAAGACGTGCCGGTCATTCTGGGTGGCATTGAGGCGAGCCTGCGCCGTACCGCGCATTACGACTACTGGTCCGATACCGTGCGCCGTTCGGTGCTGGTGGACTCCAAAGCTGACATGCTGATCTTCGGCAACGGTGAACGACCGCTCGTAGAAGTGGCGCACCGTCTGTCCCAGGGTGAGCCAGTGAGCAACATTCGCGACGTGCGTAACACCGCGATCATGGTCAAAGAAGCGCTCCCGGGCTGGAGCGGGGTCGATTCCCGCATTATTGACATGCCGGGCAAAATCGATCCGATCCCGCATCCGTATGGCGACGATCTGCCGTGTGCGGATAACAAACCGGTTGAGCCGAAAAAAGCCGAAGCCAAAGCCGTGGTGGTTCAGCCGCCGCGTCCGAAGCCGTGGGAAAAAACCTACGTGCTGCTGCCGTCCTTCGAGAAAGTGAAGGGCGACAAAGTGCTCTACGCTCACGCGTCACGTATTCTGCACCATGAAACTAACCCGGGCTGCGCGCGCGCCCTGATGCAAAAGCACGGCGAGCGCTTTATCTGGGTTAACCCGCCGGCGATCCCGCTGTCGACCGAAGAGATGGACAGCGTCTTTGCCCTGCCGTACAAGCGTGTGCCGCACCCGGCGTACGGTGATAGCCGCATTCCAGCGTATGAGATGATCCGTTTCTCGATCAACATCATGCGCGGCTGCTTCGGGGGCTGCTCGTTCTGTTCAATCACCGAGCACGAAGGGCGCATTATCCAGAGCCGTTCCGAAGAGTCGATCGTCAACGAGATCGAAGCGATTCGCGACACGGTTCCGGGCTTTACCGGCGTAATCTCAGATCTGGGCGGCCCAACCGCCAACATGTACATGCTGCGTTGTAAATCGCCGCGCGCGGAACAGACCTGCCGTCGTCTCTCCTGCGTCTATCCGAGCATTTGCGAGCACATGGACACCAACCACGAGCCGACGATCAACCTGTACCGTCGCGCCCGTGACCTGAAGGGCATCAAGAAGATCCTGATTGCGTCCGGCGTGCGCTATGACATCGCGGTAGAAGATCCGCGCTACATCAAAGAGCTGGCGACCCACCACGTGGGCGGTTATCTGAAGATTGCTCCGGAGCATACCGAAGAAGGCCCGCTGTCGAAGATGATGAAGCCGGGCATGGGCAGCTACGACCGCTTCAAGGAGCTGTTCGATACCTACTCCAAACAGGCCGGGAAAGAGCAGTATCTGATCCCATACTTCATCTCTGCGCACCCGGGTACGCGTGATGAAGACATGGTCAACCTGGCACTGTGGCTGAAACAGCGCCGCTTCCGACTGGATCAGGTACAGAACTTCTACCCGTCGCCGCTGGCGAACTCGACCACCATGTATTACACCGGCAAGAACCCGCTGATTAAGATTGGCTATAAGAGTGAGGATGTGGTGGTGCCGAAGGGTGACAAACAGCGTCGACTGCACAAAGCGCTGCTGCGTTACCACGATCCCGCTAACTGGCCGTTGATCCGTCAGGCGCTGGAAGATATGGGTAAAAAGCACCTGATTGGTTCACGTCGCGACTGCCTGGTGCCGTCACCGACGCTGGATGAGATGCGCGAAGCGCGTCGTCAGAATCGCAATACGCGCCCGGCGCTGACCAAACACACGCCGATCGTGCATCAACGTTCGAACGGGACGGCGGGTGCGAAGAAAAGTGTAAAACGTAAGATCGGTTAAACCTGTTGCCCGGTGGCGCTAGCGCTTACCGGGCCTACAGTATCGCACTTACTACCCGCCAAACTGGTCCGGATCCGGCCCTAAACGCTTGCCTTTATCCAGCTTCGCAATCTCGCTCAGCTCGTCTTTATCCAGACGGAAATCCCACACGTCGAAGTTCTCAGCGATGCGCGATGGGGTCACGGATTTCGGGATCACCACTAAACCGCAGTCCAGATGCCAGCGAATCACAATCTGCGCCGGGGTTTTGCCGTATTTGTCGGCCAGTTCGCGGATAATCTTCTGATCGAAAACGCCTTCGCCGCCCTGCGCCAGCGGGCTCCAGGATTCAGTCTGGATCTTGTGGGTCGCATTCCAGGCGTGCAGCTGACGCTGCTGCATCAGCGGATGCAGTTCGATCTGGTTGATCACCGGGGCGACGCCCGTCTCATCAATCAGCCGCTGCAGATGGTGGATCTGGAAATTACACACCCCGATGCTCTTCACCAGACCGGCTTTTTGCAGGTCGATCATTCCATGCCAGGCGTCGACATAGTGATCGATAGCCGGAACCGGCCAGTGCATCAGATACAGGTCGACGAAATCGAGCTGCAGTTTGTCCAGGCTCTCCTGGAGCGCATCGGCCGGACGCTTTTGATCGTCATTCCACAGCTTCGTGGTGATAAATAACTCATCGCGAGGCAGACCGGCGCTGGCCAGTGCGCTCCCCACGCCGGTTTCATTTTTGTATGCAGCAGCGGTATCAATCGACCGGTAGCCGACCTCCAGCGCCTTGTGAATGGCGGACACGACCTCGTCGTTACCGGCTTTCCATACGCCGAGCCCCAGTTGGGGCATTACGCTACCGTCCTGAAGCTTGATTACGGTTGGGTTTGCCATCTTTCCTCCTTCATTTGCTCATCCACCGGGGGCAGGCCCCCGGTGGCGTATGTGCATTAAGCCTGGCCTAAATGCCGAAAAACGAAAGGTAAGATCGAAAATCCCTTAGCGAGCGGCCTCGTAAATGCGACGGCTGACGTCGAGGGTAATGTCGCCATGTTCCCCGATGTGCGTCATCCCGTGTTCTTCAAGTTTTGCCAGCAGGGCAGGGATTGTGCTGCCGTCCAGATCGTAGCCGGAGAGGCGCGTCGGAACGCCCATCTGCTCGAAGAAGTTACGGGTCGCAACGATGGCGGCATCGATACGTTCGTCTTCAGAACCGGTGGTGATCCCCCACACGCGCTCAGCGTACTGCAGCAGTTTGGCGCGTTTGGTGTCGCGTTTTTCGTTCCACAGTGCAGGCAGAACCACCGCCAGCGTCTGGGCGTGATCGAGGCCGTGCATCGCGGTCAGCTCGTGGCCCAGCATATGGGTTGCCCAGTCCTGCGGCACGCCTGCACCGATCAGGCCGTTCAGCGCCTGGGTGGCAGCCCACATCACGTTGGCGCGCACGGCGTAGTTTTCTGGCTCTTTCAGGGCCAGCGGGCCGTCTTCGATCAGGGTCAGCAGAATACCTTCCGCGAAGCGATCCTGGATTTTGCCGTCAACCGGGTAAGTAACATACTGCTCAACGGTATGCACAAAAGCATCCACCACGCCGTTCGCCACCTGACGCGGCGGCAGGGTGTAGGTGTATACCGGATCCAGCACCGCGAAGACCGGCTGGACGTGTTCGTTCATAAAGGCCTGCTTGTCGCCGGTGGTTTTACGCGAAATTACCGCGCCTTTGTTGGATTCAGAACCGGTGGCTGGCAGGGTCAGCACCGAGCCCATCGGGATCGCGCTGTTAATGTCGCTGCCGCCGTTTTGCAGGATCTGCCACGGGTCGATACCGTCCGGGTAGTGGGCGGCTGCGGCGATAAACTTGGTGCCATCCAGCACCGAACCGCCGCCGACCGCCAGCAAGAAGGTGATGTTCTCTTCGCGGGCGATTTTCACCGCGTTCATCAGTGTTTCGTACGACGGGTTCGGCTCGATGCCGCCGAACTCACGCACGTCCAGGCCGTCGAGTGCGGCATACACCTGGTCCAGCACGCCGGTTTTCTTCACGCTGCCGCCGCCGTAGGTGATCAGCACGCGAGCGCCGGTTGGGATCTGCTCGCGCAGGTCGGCGATAGCGCCTTTACCAAACAGAATGCGGGTTGGGGTATGCAGGTTAAAATTGTTCATTGCTCGTTCCCTTAGGTGGGTGAAAAACGTGGCGGCGCAGACGGCTGCCTGATGGTGCTCATTGTGGCGAGCGCAGGCTATCCTCTCAATGCACATTTCTGCCGATGTCTTGCCCATTTCTACACAGTGCTGGAGAAAATGGGTAAACCTGCGCACACTGTCATCATCGGAAACCGTACCCGGACTCAGCAAAGATGAACCGTGAAGAGACGTGCCTGCAGCTCACTGCGCAAATTAACACACTGAAAGATAATGCAAATAAGCTTGATGACCTGCTACCAGACGTTCGTCTGCTGTACGGCACACAGCCCGGACCGCGCACGCCAGTGATGTATCAGCCCGGTATCATTTTTCTCTTTTCTGGCCATAAAACGGGCTATATCAATGAGCGGGTGTTCCGCTATGACACCCGTGAATATTTGCTTCTGACAGTACCTTTACCCTTCGAATGTGAAACCTTCGCGACAGAGGCGGTGCCGCTGGCCGGTATTCGCTTAAATATTGATATTCTGCAGCTGCAGGAGCTGCTGATGGATATTGGCGAGGACGAACTGTTTTGCCCGTCGATGGCGGCCAGCGGCATTAACTCTGCCACCCTGTCGGATGAGATCCTCTGCGCCATTGAACGTCTGCTGGACGTGATGGCGCGCCCGCTGGATGCGCGCATCCTCGGCAAGCAGATTATCCGTGAGATCCTGTATCACGTCCTGCTGGGGCCGGGCGGCGGGGCACTGCTGGCGCTGGTCAGCCGTCAGACCCACTTTAGCCTGATCAGCCGGGTGTTGAAGCGCATCGAAAGCCAGTACACCGAAAACCTGAGCGTGGATCAGCTGGCTGCCGAGGCCAACATGAGCGTTTCGGCGTTCCACCATAATTTTAAGTCGGTCACCAGCACCTCGCCGCTGCAATATCTCAAAAGCTATCGTCTGCACAAAGCGCGCATGATGATGATCCACGACGGGATGAAGGCCAGCGCGGCGGCGCTACGTGTGGGGTATGAGAGCGCGTCGCAGTTCAGTCGGGAGTTTAAACGCTACTTTGGCGTCACGCCGGGGGAAGATGCAGCGCGGATCCGCACGATGCAGGGGATGTGATGGTGCGGGCTGTTGCCCTCACCCTAACTCTCTCCCTGTGGGAGAGGGCAGGGGTGAGGGGAGTAACCGTCAGGCGCTACAGTACTTCTTCTTAATCACCACCGCGATGGTACCCACCAGACCCGCCACCAGCAGGAACATCGGCAGGATCATCAGGAAGGTCATCACCTGGTCTTCGTGGCGCTTCACGAACGGGATCATGCTCAGGGCATAGCCAAAGGTGGTCACTACGCCGACCCACAGCAGCGCGCTCAGCCAGTTAAAGAACTGGAAGCGGCGATTAGAGAGGCCGGAAATCCCCGCCATCGTTGGCAGCAGGGTGCGTACAAAGGCCAGGAAGCGTCCGGCCAGCAGGGCCAGCAGGCCGTGGCGATCAAACATACAGGTTGCCCGCTGGTGATACTTATACGGCAACTGCGCCAGCCAGCTTTTCACGATCCGCGTATTACCGAGCCAGCGGCCCTGCAGATAGCTCAGCCAGCAGCCCAGGCTGGCTGCGGAGGTGAGGATAACCATCGTCGAGGTAAAGTCCATCACCCCTTTCGCAATCAGCGCGCCTGCCAGCAGCAGCAGACTGTCGCCCGGTAAAAAGGAGGCGGGCAGTAACCCATTTTCCAGGAACAGGGTGGCGAACATGACGAAGTAAACCACCCCGACTACATGCGGGTCCGCCAGCGCTGCAAAGTCGTGTTGCCAGAGTGCAGCGATAATATCGTGAATAACAGCCATGGGCTTTCCTGTGGAACAGCGTATATGAACCTAGTGTACTCCCTATTTCGCCTGCGGGCTTTGATCGCAGGCGCAACAATTCAGACTTTTCTGTAGGCGATGTGGGGAAAAGTATCCTCTGAGCTGTTTTCTCTCCCTTTGCTACTCGATGCGCGCAAAGCCTGCCGCTAAATCGGCGATCAAATCGTCGACGTTTTCCAGGCCGATATGCAGACGGATCAGTGTACCGGTAAAATCCACGTCGCCACCCGGGCGTAGCTCGGCAATCTGCTCTGGCTGGTTTGGCAGGATCAGCGATTCAAACCCGCCCCAGGAATAGGCCATGCTGAACAGCGAGAAGTTGTCCAGATACGCCGCCAGCTCGTCGTTGCTCAGGCGCTTGTTCAGGATAAATGAGAACAGACCGCTGCTGCCGGTAAAGTCCCGCTGCCAGAATTCATGGCCTTTGCTGCCCGGCAGCGCCGGATGGTTAACGCGCGCCACCTGCGGATGCTGCGCCAGCCACTCGGCCACCTGCACGCTGCTCTCGTGGTGCTGACGCAGGCGCACGCCCAGCGTACGCAGGCCGCGGCTGGTCATATAGGCGGTATCGGCGTCCACCATTTGCCCCATCAGATAGGCGTTCTCGCGCAGTTGGTCCCAGCAGCGGGCGTTGGATACCGCCGTGCCGATCATGCCGTCAGAGTGGCCAATCAGGTATTTGGTGGCCGCCTGAATCGAGATATCGATATCAAAGTCGAGCGCTTTAAACAGCACCCCTGCCGCCCAGGTGTTATCGATCATGATGATCGCTTCCGGGGCTTTGCTGCGCACCGCCTGCACGATGGCAGGCACATCATGCACCTCCATGGTGATCGAGCCCGGGGATTCCAGGAACACAATGCGGGTATTGGGTTGGATCAGGTCGGCAATATCGGCGCCGATCTGCGGATCAAACCAGCCGGTGGTCACCCCCAGCTTGCTGAGAATTTTGGTGCAGAAGTCCTGGCTGGGCTCGTAGGCGGTGTTGGTCATCAGGATATGATCGCCCTGTTCAACAAACGCCAGAATGGTATTCGCCACCGCGGCCGCGCCGCAGGGGAACAGCGCACAGCCTGCGCCGCCTTCCAGCTCGCACATGGCTTCCTGCAAAGAGAAATGGGTCAGCGTCCCGCGGCGACCATAAAACAGCTCGCCTTTGGCCCGGTTGCGGGTGGCGTGCTTTTTGGCTTCGACCGTCTCAAACACCAACGATGACGCGCGCTGGATCACGCTGTTCACCGAGCCGAGGGTGTATTTCTTACTGCGTCCCGCCTGGACAAGCGTGGTATCAAGATGCTTCTCTTTCATGTGTGCGCAACCTGTTTTTATACGTCTGGACGTCCAGACTACCATGAAAGTAAAAATGGTCACGAGAGGTGGGTACATAAAGAAGAAAATTTTTTAAAATTTGTTTCCGGGAAATTTTTCCTGCGTGAGCGCAAGGAAAGTTAACCGAAATTCCGGCACCATGTAAATACTAATGAGAACTACTATCAATTCGACGCGTTTTTGATATTATTATGCTCAGATTTTGTGATTTGCGTCCTGGAGATACCGAGTGGGTAATAATTTGATGCAGACGGATCTCTCCGTCTGGGGTATGTATCAGCATGCCGACATCGTGGTGAAGATTGTGATGATCGGCCTGATTCTGGCGTCTGTCGTCACCTGGGCTATTTTCTTTAGCAAGAGCGTTGAGCTGATCTCGCACAAACGCCGTCTTAAGCGCGAGCAGCAGCAGCTGGCCGAAGCCCGCAACCTGAATCAGGCGAGCGATATGGCTTCTTCGTTCCAGGCAAAAAGCCTGACGACTCTGCTGATCAACGAAGCGCAGAACGAGCTGGAGCTTTCCGCGGGCAGTGAAGACAATGAAGGCATTAAAGAGCGTACCGGCTTCCGTCTGGAACGTCGCGTCGCCGCAATTGGTCGCCATATGGGCCGGGGTAACGGTTTCCTCGCCACCATTGGTGCGATTTCGCCATTCGTGGGTCTGTTCGGCACCGTCTGGGGCATCATGAACAGCTTCATCGGCATCGCCCAGACGCAAACCACCAACCTTGCCGTTGTGGCCCCCGGCATTGCCGAAGCCCTGCTGGCGACGGCGATTGGTCTGGTTGCTGCTATCCCGGCGGTGGTTATCTATAACATCTTCGCCCGTATGATTGGCAGCTACAAAGCAACCCTCGGTGACGTTGCCGCACAGGTTCTGCTGCTGCAAAGCCGCGATCTGGACCTGAGTGCCAGCTCCGCGAAGCCCGTCCGTTCTGCTCAGAAATTACACTTAGGTTGATTCGTCATGGCAATGCGTCTTAATGAAAACCTGGACGATAATGGCGAAATGCACGAAATCAACGTGACGCCGTTTATCGACGTCATGCTGGTTTTGCTGATTATCTTCATGGTTGCTGCGCCGCTCGCGACAGTGGACGTTAAAGTCAATCTGCCGGCTTCTTCAAGCCAGCCGCAGCCGCGTCCGGAAAAGCCAATCTATCTGTCGGTGAAAGCGGACAAAACGATGTTCCTCGGTAACGATCCGGTGACCGACGAGTCAGTGATCCCGGCGCTTAACACGCTGACTGAAGGTAAGAAAGACACCACGGTGTTCTTCCGTGCCGATAAGTCGGTCGACTATGAAACCATGATGAAGGTAATGGACACGCTGCATCAGGCGGGTTACCTGAAGATTGGTCTGGTCGGCGAAGAGAAAACAGCGGCCAAATAAGCGTAAAACGGCAACCAACAGGTTGCCGTTTTAGATCTGTAGGCCCGGTAAGCGTAGTGCCACCGGGCAGATCCTCACACTACCCCAGATGTTCTCCCCCGCATACGCCGTGCACTTCCGCCGTCACGTAGCTCGATTCCTGACTCGCCAGATAGACGTACACCGACGCCAGCTCAGCAGGTTGTCCCGCGCGCTTCATCGGCGTCTGCTGTCCAAATTTGGGGATTTTTTCCTGGGTCTGGCCGCCGGAAATCTGCAGCGCCGTCCAGATGGGGCCTGGCGCGACTACATTGACGCGTATCCCGCTTTCCGCCACCTGTTTCGCCAGCCCACGGCTGTAGTTCAGAATGGCTGCTTTGGTGGAGGCATAGTCCAGCAGATGCGGACTAGGCTGATAGGCCTGAATCGACGAGGTGGTGATGATGCTGGCCCCGGCGGGCAGCAGCGGCAATGCCTCCTGGGTTATCCAGAACAGCGCCAGCACGTTCACCGCATAGGTTTCTTTGAACTGTTCGGTGGTCAGATCGGCAATTTTCTCGACGGCGACCTGCTTCCCGGCCACCAGTGCCAGCACGTCCAGCCCGCCTAACGCTTCGTGGGCTTTATGCGCCAGCGAACGGGCAAAGTTTTCGTCACTCAGATCGCCCGGGATGAGCACCGCGGTGCGTCCCGCGTCTTCGATCAGCTGTTTGACCTGCTGCGCATCTTCTTCTTCAGCGGGCAGGTAGTTAATGGCGACATCTGCCCCTTCACGTGCGTAAGCGATGGCGGCAGCACGCCCAATCCCGGAGTCGCCTCCTGTTACCAGCGCCTTACGATCCAGGAGTCTACCGCTGCCCTTGTAGCTCTTCTCGCCGCAGTCCGGTACCGGGTCCATCTTGCTTTGCACGCCAGGTGCGGGCTGAATCTGCTGCGGGTATTCACCGGTGTAATACTGAGTGGTGGGATCCTGAATTTTGCTCTGCGAAGTGGTCATACATGTTCTCCTTGCTTGCATTGTCAGCTTTTAAGCTTAGGAGAGTCGCCAGCTGGCAGGGATCATCCAGGATAATCCCGAATGCGGAGGAGGGGGTTTAAGGCTTTTCTGAGGTTGGGGGCGTTTTAGCGGCCAGCGCCTCTTCATCCAGCGCGACGGTGGTGACGTTAGAGGTCCGGTAGCCTTCTTCGGCCAGCTTGCGGGTTACGCGCAGGGTGGCGGTTTCACGCGCCAGTAAATACTGGTAATTGCTTTCCAGACGGGCGAGGATTTTTTCTTTTAATTCCGGGCGTTGCGTCATGATGGCATTGATGGTCGCGCCGTAAATCTCTTCTTTAACCTGCAAGGGATAAATCTCCCGCCGGTTTTGCCATTTCAGCCGCACCAGACCCGCCGGGATCGAAAGTAGCTCTTTGGCAATGCGCTGCAGTTCACCGTTCTTAATCTGTTTAAGCGCTTCAAGGTTTTGCTCTAAGATAAATTCATCGCTTTTTTTGTCATCTAAAGTCAAATAAACGTTATTATTATCAGTATCCTTCACGTTATTCATCCTCAAGCTTATAAAAAACAGGTGAATTTCGCTCGCAGGTAATTAGGTTTAACCAGATTTCATTACCCGCTTCGTTTATTTCATCGGTCTTTTCAGTCAATATTTGACTTAGAGCCTGCGCATCTATTTCGCCTTCCGCCTGCAGATCATTGAGCAGGCGGGCGAACACTTCGATTTTAACCACCCGAAATAACCGGTCCTTAATATGGCGGTCGTGCTCTTCAAGCAACATATTGCGGGAGTTACCGGTACGGGTAACACCAATTAATATATCAGGTGCGAAATCAGCGAGCGTTCTTTTCCCCTTAGTGAAATTTGCATTGCTTTCTGCTTCTGGCGGTTTGGGTTCCACGGAAGAAATGTGAAACTTGGCCGGAACCAGATTGTCGGGCAACATTTTATATTTCCTTTAATTTCAATGGGGTAGGGTTGTCAGGAGTGTGAGATTCGTTGACAATAACATGAGGCAAATTTAAAATCAAAAAAAATGGAGCCTGCCTATGAACAGCATTTTTTATACTGTCATTACTTTGTTATTGCTTACCGCCGGGGTTCTTTTATTGATGCGCGAGTTCAATAAAAGTAACGAGGCACAGAATGCACACACCCAGGCACCGCCAGAGCGGATGTCAAAAGAAGAGGGCGAAGACCATTTTTCAATGCTGATGAATGCGATTACGCCGGTATGGTACTGGCGCGTAAATCATGAATATATTGATTTTCTCCATGCCACAATTAAACGAATGAATATGGTGGAAATAAATAGCATTCCCGATCTGTTTGACGCTCAGCGTCGTTGCAGCGATCTGAACTCGGCGGTGTACAAGTATTATGACAATATCAAAAAGCGCTGCCTGAACGGCGAAAAGGTGTCCCATTCCGATCTGGAGGTGATGAACCTGCGCCAGTGTTTTCGTGAGTTTAGCCTCGAAGCCTACCCGTCGCTGGTGGTGCTGGTATGGCCGGAGTATCAACGGCCGATCGTTAAACCTGATGAAGTGTAAGGTTTTTGTTGTTTAGTTGTTGCAAACAATTTGTGCTGTTGCGATATACTGCGTTCTGGTTTCGTTTGCTGACAGGACACTATGGAACGCTTTTTTGAAAACGCAATGTATGCCTCCCGCTGGCTATTAGCCCCGGTCTATTTTGGCCTCTCGCTGGCGCTGGTTGCCCTCTGTATTAAATTCTTCCAGGAAATTTTTCACGTCCTGCCGCATATATTCAGTATCGCTGAAGCCGATCTGATCCTGCTGCTGCTGTCGCTGGTAGACATGACGCTGGTAGGCGGTCTGCTGGTGATGGTGATGTTCTCGGGCTATGAAAACTTTGTCTCGCAGCTGGATATTGACCCCAGTAAAGAGAAGCTGAACTGGCTCGGCAAAATGGATGCCTCGTCGCTGAAAAATAAAGTGGCCGCATCGATTGTGGCGATCTCGTCGATTCACCTGCTACGGGTGTTTATGGATGCTAAAAACATCCCGGATAATAAGCTGATGTGGTACGTGATTATCCACCTGACGTTTGTGCTGTCGGCGTTTGTGATGGGGTATCTGGATAAGCTTAATCGCAGCAGTAAATAGGCGATGATGGCCCTCTCTCCCCGACGGGGAGAGAGGTATGAACTACTTATCCGATGACGCCTGCCATAAATTGAGCTGACCGTCCGTCACGTGCTGGTCAATCCGCTGCAGTTCATCCTCGCTAAAGTGCAGATTATTCAGCGCCTGCACATTCTCCTCCAACTGCTCCGTGCGGCTGGCACCAATCAGCACTGACGTCACGCGATCGTCTTTCAGCAGCCAGCTGAGCGCCATCTGCGCCATGGTCTGGCCACGTTCCTGCGCCATCTCATTCAGCATCCGCAGGCTGTTCAGGTTGGCCTCGGTCAGCATCGTCTCCGTCAGGCCGCGCGCTTTTTTTCCTTCACGCTGCATCCGGGAACCGTCCGGGATGCCGTTCAGGTATTTTCCGGTCAGCAGCCCCTGCGCCAGCGGCGTAAAGGCGATACAGCCCGTGCCGTTGGCCGCCAGCGTCTCCAGCAGGCCGCTCTTATCCACCCAGCGATTAAGCAGGTTGTAAGAGGGCTGATGGATCAGCATCGGGATCTTCCACTCGCGCAGCAGCTCGGTCATTTTCTGCGTACGTTCCGGGGAGTAGGACGAGATGCCGACATACAGCGCCTTGCCGCTCTGCACCGCCTGCGCCAGCGCAGAAGCGGTCTCCTCCATCGGCGTGTTTTCATCCACGCGGTGTGAATAGAAGATATCCACATAGTCCAGCCCCATACGGCTGAGGCTTTGATCCAGACTGGCGAGCAGATACTTACGTGAACCACCCGCGCCGTACGGACCTGGCCACATGTCGTAGCCGGCTTTGGTAGAGATGATCAGTTCATCGCGATATGCCGCGAAATCGTCGCGCAGCAGGCGGCCAAAATTTTCCTCCGCGCTGCCTGGCGGTGGGCCATAGTTATTAGCGAGATCAAAATGGGTGATGCCGCAGTCGAAGGCTTTGCGCAGCAGTGCACGCTGGGAATCGAGGGCGTGGACGTGGCCGAAGCTGTGCCACAAACCGAGGGAGAGCGCGGGTAAGCGCAGGCCGCTTTTACCGCAGTAACGGTACTGCATATTCTCGTAGCGGTCAGGGGAGGCGTTCCAGGGCATGATGTCTCCTTTGTTAGTGATTAATTTTCGAAACAGCGTTTCTATTCTATCCTTAGTTCGTTCACAATTCATGGAGATATGCGATGACGCGTATGACCGCCAAAGACTTTCCTCAGGAATTGCTCGACTATTACGACTATTACGCTCACGGCAAAATAAGCAAGCGTGAGTTCCTCAATCTGGCGGGCCGCTATGCCGTTGGCGGCGTCACGGCGCTGGCGCTGTTTAATATGCTTAAGCCCAATTACGCCCTCGCCGAGCAGGTGAAGTTCACCGATCCGGATATCCTCCCCGAATACATTACCTATCCCTCGCCGGACGGACATGGCGAGGTGCGTGGCTATCTGGTGAAACCGGCCAAAGCCAGCGGTAAAGTCCCGGCAGTGGTGGTTGTGCACGAGAACCGCGGCCTTAATCCTTATATTGAAGATGTGGCCCGTCGGGTCGCGAAGGCGGGGTATATTGCGCTGGCGCCGGACGGCTTAAGCTCGGTGGGCGGCTACCCGGGTAACGATGAGGAAGGAAAGGTGCTGCAGCAGAAGGTCGATCCCACTAAATTGATGAACGACTTCTTTGCCGCCATCGATTTTATGCAAAAGCATCCGGATGCCACCGGCAAAGTGGGGATTACCGGCTTCTGCTACGGCGGCGGTGTCTCGAATGCGGCGGCCGTCGCCTGGCCGGAGCTGGCCTGTGCGGTGCCGTTTTATGGCCGACAAGCGCCCGTCGCCGATGTCGCCAAAATTAAGGCGCCACTGCTGCTGCATTATGCGGAGCTGGATAAGAACGTTAACGAAGGTTGGCCGGCTTATGAAGCCGCGCTGAAAGCCAACGGCAAAGTGTATGAAGCCTGGATCTACCCTGGCGTGAACCACGGGTTTCATAATGATTCAACCCCACGCTACGACGAACCTGCAGCGGAGTTAGCCTGGAAAAGAACCCTGGGATGGTTTGAGAAATATTTGAGTTAACCCGCCTGAAAATGCCCGGCAGGATCTTTGCCGGGCTCCTTGTTATAAATCCGCGTAATAACCCTGATTATATCTCTAGTCTTCGTCATGTGCTTTATGACGTTTTTATTACAAATATAAAAACCGTTTCGCCCTTAATAATTATGCGGTTAATGAATGCTGAAGATGCTTACTATTTGCAACTTTATGAAATGTAAAGGCGGATTGTTTTAATGGGTATTTATCGCGCCTCCGGTATCTATTCCAATAAATATTAAATGGAAATGAAAAGTTTTATAAAATTAACCAATAAAAGGTATCGCTTCGCATTTTATTGCCGATAACGAGGGTAATACCCGCCTCCGGGCGATATCTCCCTCATGGCAAGGAAATAAATATGCAAGTGCTTCGTAATTTCACGATCCGGTTCGTCATGCTGACGATTCTGGGGATCTTTTGTTTAATGTGGGCGGGCGTTGGGCTGTATAGCACCTGGGCACTGTCACGCGTTGCGGACGGTAATGACGTGGATCGGCAGCTGGTCAAACAGATGACGGTACTGAGCCAGGGGAACGATCAGTATTTCCGCTTTGTCACCCGCCTGAGCCGCGCGATGGACGTGCAGGCGTCGGGCGGCACGGCCGATCTCGCGCCTGTGCAGCAGGCGCTGGACAATATGGCCAGCAAGCTCGATGAACTGAAAGCGATTTCGCCGGGGCCAATGGATGCCCAGATTTCCACCCAGGTGATCGCCAGCTGGCAGGCGCTGCTGGAGAACGGCGTCAGGCCTCAGATGCAGCTTGCGCAGCAGGGGAATGTTGACGGCTATCGCCAGCAGGCGAACAGCGTCACCCCGCCCCTGAGCCGCGCGTTTGGTGCCAGCGCTGAACAGTTCAGCAAAGCCGCCGACACCATCCTCGACAGCACCCGCGTGACGGTGGATGGCCTGACCAGCTTCACCCGCACGGCAATTATCACGGCGACGATTATTGGCCTGCTGATCCTGCTGTTCACCGACCGCTATCTGGTCGCGATGCTGGTGAAACCGCTGGATCGCATCCGCGAGCATTTTCGCCAGATTGCACAGGGCGATCTCAGTCAGCCTATTGCGCCGTTTGGCCGCAACTGCGTGGGGCAACTGGTGCCACTGTTGAGTGCGATGCAGGACAGCCTGCGTGAAGCGGTGAGCACTATTCGTTCTGGCAGCGAGAATATCTGGCGCGGCGCCACCGAGATCTCCACCGGCAATAACGATCTCTCCTCACGTACCGAAGAGCAGGCTGCCGCCCTGGAAGAGACGGCCGCCAGCATGGAGCAGCTTACCGCCACGGTGAAGCTGAACGCGGACAGCGCCCGCGAAGCAAGCCAGCTGGCCGATGTGGCCTCAACCTCCGCCAGCCGTGGTGGGATGCTGGTGGAAAAGGTGGTCAGCACCATGACCGGTATCTCCGTCAGCTCACAGAAAATTGCCGAGATCACCAGCGTGATCAACAGCATCGCCTTCCAGACCAATATCCTGGCGCTTAACGCGGCAGTGGAAGCCGCACGCGCGGGCGAGCAGGGACGCGGTTTTGCGGTGGTTGCTGGCGAAGTGCGTAATCTGGCGAGCCGCAGCGCAAACGCGGCCAAAGAGATTGAAGGGCTGATTGCCGACTCGGTCTCCCGCGTGGAGCAAGGGGCAAAACTGGTTAACGACACCGGCACCACCATGGAAGCGGTGCTGCGCGATGTCAGTGAAGTGACCACCATCATGAAGCAAATCGCCGCGGCCTCGGAAGAGCAGAGCAAAGGGATTTCGCAGGTGGGGGTGGCCATCACCCAGATGGACGGCGTGACCCAGCAGAATGCCTCGCTGGTGGAGCAGGTGTCGGCTGCGGCGGCGGCGCTGGAGCGTCAGACCGAAGAGCTGCAGCGTTCAGTGCAGAAGTTCCGCCTGTCGGCCCAGTAGTCGTTGGCTGCTTTCTGCAGCCCCATAAATAGCAGTAGCCAGCGATGAAAATATCGCTATATAATTCATTATATAGCGATTGGGGGCAATGTGATGGATAACCATTTTGGCAAAGGGTTGATGGCGGGAATGAACGCCGCACAGGCAGATACCGCCAGCAGCGTGGCGCATTTCTGTTCCGATTATAAACGCGGCTTTGTGTTGGGCTTCTCCCACCGGATGTTCGAAAAAACCGGTGACCGGCAGCTCAGCGCCTGGGAGGCGGGGATCTTAACCCGTCGCTACGGGCTGGATCGCGACCTGGTAATGGACTTCTTTAAAGAGAGCGATGCCAGCACCACCGTGCGCTATTTTATGGCGGGCTACCGTCTGGAAAGCTGAGCGTCGGTGATGATTTGTGTGACCTGCGACAGATCACCAATCTTCACTTCGCTCGAGCGCTGAAACTTACTTTTGTCGATCAGCAGCAGTGACTGGCTGGCACGGCTCAGCAGTTGCGTCTTAAACCCGGCATTGTGCGGGGCGGGATCCCACATCACGCCCTGCTCATCCACCCCTTCGCAGGAGAAGATAAACAGGTCGATCTCCAGCGATTTCAGTTGGGTGACCAGCGCCGGGTTCACGTAACAGCGGTACTTGCGCTCCAGCGTCCCGCCCGAGCAAATCAGGGTCACACGTTCACGCTTCGCCATCTCGTGGCAAATGGGCAGGCTGTTGGTAAACACCGTCAGCGCGATGTCCGGCAGCTGGCGCGCCAGATGAAAGCAGGTGGAGCTGGCATCAAGCGCCAGAGTCATCCCTTCGCTGACCCAGTCCAGCGCGTGGCGGGCGATATCGGCTTTATCCGCGTAGTGGCTTTTCAGGCGTGCGCCAAACGGCTCGCCGCCGTCGCGATGATCCGGATGGATCGCCCGGGCGCGCCCGTGATGGCGCACGATCTTCCCCTGCTGCTGAAGCTGCTTCAGATCGCGGCGAATCGTCTCTTTGCTCACCGCAAGCGATGCGGCAAGCGC
The DNA here is from genome assembly GCF_051656365.1 of Silvania sp. Classification (NCBI taxonomy): domain Bacteria; kingdom Pseudomonadati; phylum Pseudomonadota; class Gammaproteobacteria; order Enterobacterales; family Enterobacteriaceae; genus Silvania; species Silvania sp. Next base: position 48,565 of record NZ_JBOGBT010000066.1, read on the forward strand.
GTCCGTCGTCATTCCGTCGCACGCCGCCAACTGGCGGAGGATCTCCTGCTGGCGGCTGTTTTTCATGGATGGGTTCCGCTACGGGACACCGACAGCAGCGTCTGGCCGATGGCCACGCCGTTTTTGCCGGTGTGCTTAATCTGGTACATGGACTGATCGGCCCGTCGCAGGGCATTGATAAAATCATCCTGCGGCTGGACCTCGTCGATGCCCACCGACGCTCCCACCTGCGCCTGGCCGTTGTCCAGCTCGAAAGGCGTCAGCGCCGCGTTCAGGCACCTGTGCGCGGTCTGGTTGATCAGCAAACTGTTGAGCGGGTAGGGCAGCAGCAGCACAAACTCATCTCCTCCCAGCCGCCCGACCACTGCATCCGGCGGGCAGGTATCGCGCAGGCGCTGGCTGAGCTGGATCAGCAGCTCATCGCCGCTGCGGTGACCAAAGGTATCGTTAACCATTTTAAAATCATCAAGATCGATAAAGGCAACGCACAGCGGTCCCTGGGCTTTAAGCTGGGTGAAGTGTTTGATCAGCGCATGGCGGTTGGCCAGCCCGGTCAGCGGATCGTGATTCGCCAGCAGGGCAAGCTGCTCTTCGTACTGCTTCTCTTTAGTCATGTCGATATGGGTGCCGGTCACCTTGAGCGGGTTGCCGTGTTCATCCCATTCGCTGACGCGACCGCGATCCAGCACCCAGGTGACGGTGCCGTTTTTATGCTGCATCCGGTGCAGCGCCTCGTAGAAAGGGGTTTTGCCGTGCAGATGATCGTAAAATGCATCGAGTACGTTTTGCTTATCGTCCGGGTGCAGGTGTTCCCGCCAGACCTCAAACTGGGCGCTTAACTCTTTGGGCTGATAGCCCAGCATCGACCCCCAGCGGCGGTTATAAATAATCAGCTTGCCGCTCGGGACGTCGAGCTGCCACAAACATAACCCCGTCCCGTCGAGCGCAGCACTGAGCTTGCTGCGGGCGTCGCGCGCCAGCCTGGCAAGCCGGGTATTGTGCTTTTTCAGATTCTGGATCTGTTGTTTCAGCGATTTTTCTGACATGCGAATCATCTGAATAAAAAAAATATTGATGCCAGTTTAACGGACGGAAGTAAATATGCTGTTGAAAAAAGACAATGATTTGCGCCAGGGCTTATATTCAGGGATGACAGGAAATAAAAACGAGGTGTGGGCTAAAAAGCCGGGTGGCGCAACCACCCGGCTTTTGTATCAGTGGGTGGCCTCGCCAACCATGCCGCCTGCACCGGCACCGAGTGCGGCACCTTTCAGGACGCTGTTGCCGGTGACCACCGCTGCACCAGCGCCGACCGCGGCACCAATGGCCCCGCCCTTGCGCGCGGCTTTGCCTTTCTCACCGTTTTTGAACATCGCTCCGGTGCCGGCCCCGACGACCGCGCCGCCGACAGTGGATTTTACGCTTTTGCCCGCGACGGCACCGATGGCGGCACCCGCCAGCGCCCCGGTAGCGGTTTTATCCGCAGCCAGGCTTGTGGCAGAGAAGATCAGTGCGCTGAGCAGCAGCGTGGTTTTGATGTATTTCATGGCAGTTCCTTTGTCAGAGTGGGTGTTACTGCGGGGATACTGCCAGCAGCATCACAGCCTGGGGTAGGCCGATAATGCCCCGAGGGGAAAACTCATCGTATTCTGATAGAACGGGCATCAGCCGGGCGGTGAACCGCCCGGCTCAAGGATTAACCCTGACGTTTATCTTCGGTCTGGGTGTCGAAGTCGCTGGCGGCATGACGCTCATGCAGCTGTTCGTTCAGCTCGCCGTTGGTGCGGTTGACGATACGCCCGCGCTTCACTGCCGGACGGTTAGCGACATCCTTCGCCCAGCGCTGGACGTTCTTGTAGCTTTTTGCATCGAGGAACTCGGCTGCGCCATACACCTGGCCGAGTGCGACGCTGCCAAACCACGGCCACACCGCGATATCGGCGATGGTGTACTCATCCCCCGCCACGTAGCGGCTGCGCGCCAGCTGTTTATCCAGCACGTCGAACAGGCGCTTAGCTTCCATGGTGAAACGGTCGATCGCGTACTCAATTTTCACCGGGGCGTAATGATAGAAGTGACCAAAACCGCCGCCAAGGAACGGGGCAGAGCCCTGCAGCCAGAACAGCCAGTTCAGGGTTTCCACCCGGCCTGCCGGATCTTTTGGCAGGAAGTGGCCGTATTTCTCAGCGAGGTAGAGCAGGATATTGCCCGACTCAAAGACGCGCGTCGGCGGGGTGCTGGAGTGGTCGCGCAGAGCCGGAATTTTGGAGTTCGGGTTCACATCGACAAACCCGCTGGAGAACTGATCGCCCTCGCCGATGCGGATCAGCCACGCGTCATATTCCGCGCCCGTCACCCCGAGCGCCAGCAGCTCTTCCAGCAGGATAGTCACCTTCTGGCCGTTTGGCGTGCCCAGGGAATAGAGCTGCAGCGGATGCGAGCCGACCGGCAGCGCTTTCTCGTGCGTCGCACCCGAGATCGGGCGGTTGATACTGGCAAATGCGCCACCGTTATTATTCTGCTTCCATTCCCAGACTTTTGCTGGCTGATAAGAATCATCTGACATGCTGATCTGCCTTTTTCATGAGGTGTTGAGGCAGTTTAGCAGGCATTCCGTGAACGGTTTAACGAACTGAGCGCATAAGGATATGAGCCATTACTTAATAAGCTTATATATATCTAAATCGTTATAAGCTTAATCAAAAATCGCATTTTCATTGTTAATGCGTATGCCTCTAAAGCTGAATATGATGCGCACTCAGATATCGTTAAAATAACAACCTGCAGTTAAAAAAACTTTCAAGGCAAGGAGTTAGTGAGATATGCGTAAGCCAATAGTATCTGCTGTTCTGGTCGCCCTGGCGCTGGTCGCCGCCGGCTGTGATGATGCCAAAAATAAAGACAACACAGCGGCCCCGGCGGCCAAAAATGATGCGCCAAAAGAGGGCGGCTCGCTGATTATCGGCATTACCTCCGGCGACCCGCTGGCGGTGAACCCGCTGTACGCCAGCGACCGCACCACCCTGACCATCATGCAAGCGCTGTATGCTCCGCTATACAGTTTTAACGAGGGTAAAATCGAATGGGGCCTCGCCGAAAGCCTGACCCCGGCGGCGGATAACCTCAGCTACACCCTGACCTTAAAGCCGAATCTCAAATGGCAGGACGGCCAGCCGCTGACCGCTGATGACGTGGTGTTTACCTTTAACAAGCTGCTGGACGAGAAGCAGCACAGCTTCTTCCGCAGCATGTTCACCTACGGCGGTAAGCCCGTTGCGGTCAGCAAAGTGGACGATCGCACCGTTAAGTTCACCCTGCCGCAGGTGAGCGCGGCCTTTACCGGCACCCTGGTACAGATCTACCCAATCCCGCAGCACGTGTTCGCCAGCGAAAGCGATCTGGAAAAGAGCAGCAAAAACGATACCCCGGTCGGCTCCGGCCCGTTCAAATTTAAAGAGTATCGCGCAGGGCAGTATTACGCGTTGACCCGTTTTGACGATTACTGGAACGGCAAAGCGAAGCTTGATTCCGTGACCTACCGTTTTGCCAAAGACAGCAACTCCGCTAACCTGGCGCTGCAGAACGGCGAGATCAACCTCAAGATGGTCGATCCGCAGGACGTGTCGCGCCTGAAAAATACCGGTAAGTTTGACTTCGTGGTCTACCCGGAAGGGCGTCTGGCCTACATGACCTTCAACCAGAACGTGCCGGTGATGAAAAGCAAGGAACTGCGTCAGGCCATTGCGTACGCCATCAATAAAGACGAGCTAACCCAGACCGCGTTTACCTCGCTGGATTACGCGAAACCGGCCACCTCGTTCCTGACGCCGGATACGCTGTACCAGACCGACGACGTAGAGCAGTACAAATTCGACCAGCAAAAAGCCAAAGATCTGCTGAAAGCCTCCGGTGCGCCAGAAAACCTCAAGCTGCGTCTGGCCTACGTTAACACCAACAAAACCCAGGAGAGCATGGCGCTGTACATTCAGCAGCAGCTGAAGGGGATTGCGGTGAACGTTGAGCTGATGCCGCTGGACGCCAACGCCATGTCCCAGCGCAGCCTCGACATGAACAACACCGCATGGGAGCTGAACCTTGGCGGCTACATCATGGGCGCTGAGCCGGACGGCTACAAATCGCTGTTTATGAGCAACGAAGCCTATAACTACGCCCACTATAAGAACCCGCAGTTTGATGCCCTGTGGGATAAAGGCGCAGTTGAGACCGATGCGGGGAAACGCGCGGAGACCTACAAGCAAATTCAGCAGACGGTGGCGAACGACATGACCTATTACCCGATTGCCTACACCAACGCCACCGTCGCGGTGGATAAACGCTTTGGCGGCACCGCGGAAGCGGAACCGAAGCCGGTGTATATGTTCCAGGACCTGTCAAAAATCTATCAAAAATAAGCCGTAGCCCCGGTCTGCTGGCCGGGGTCATTTTTAAGGGCAAGTCGTGAACACATTACTGATGCGTCGGTTGCTGCAACTGATACCGATGCTGTTCTTTATCTCGCTGGTGGCGTTTTTGCTGGTCAAACTCGCCCCTGGCGATCCGGTGGCGGCCTACATCACCCCGCGCATGGCGCCCGAGGATATCGAGCGGATCCGCCAGAGCCTGGGGCTGGATAAGCCGCTGGTCACGCAGTATTTTCTGTGGCTGAAAAACATTTTGCAGGGCGATCTGGGTTACTCGCTGATCTATCACCGTCCGGTGCTGACGATGATCGCCGAGCGCATTCCGGCCACCTTAGGCTTGATGGGCGCCTCGCTGCTGATGGCGATTGTCCTGGCCATTCCACTGGGTCTTTTGGCGGGCGCATTTAAGCACCGTTGGCTGGATCATGTTCTGAACCTGTTCGCCTATATTGGCATCTCGGTGCCGATCTTCTGGTTCGGGATCCTGCTGATCACCGTCTTCGCCGTGCAGCTCAACTGGTTCCCCAGCATGGGGATGCGCACCATCGGCATGGAGGATAACTGGCTGGACGTAGTGCGCCATGGCGTACTGCCGTGCATTGCGCTGACCTTTTATAACCTCTCAAGCTATGTGCGCTATATCCGCTCCAATACCATTTCGCAGCTCTCGGCCGATTACGTGCAAACGCAGCTTGCCTATGGCGCAACGCGTACCAGCATCCTGTTCCGCCATGTGCTGAAAAACGTGCTGCTGCCGGTGATCACCCTGTTTGGCCTGTCGTTTGGCGAGCTGGTGGTCGGGGCCTATGTTACCGAAAGCGTCTTCTCCTGGCCGGGAATGGGCCTGCTGGGGATCCAGTCGATCACCTCCCTGGACTACCCGCTGATTATGGCGATCATCATGCTCTCGTCGCTGATGCTGATCGTTGGCAACCTGATCGCCGACTTGCTGTATCGCTTCGCCGATCCCCGCATACGTACCCTGAGGTAACCCGGATGAGCAGACGCTGGCAACAGGTGGGTCACCAGTTGCGCCGCAATCGTCCGGCGCAATTCTCTTTACTGGTGTTGTTTATTTTTATCGCCGCTGCGCTGTGCGCGGGGCTGAGTCCTTACGATCCGGATCAGATGTCGCTGGGCGCCCGCACTCTCGCGCCCGATGGCGCGCACTGGTTTGGCACCGATGAATATGGCCGGGATTACTTCACCCGGGCCCTGTACGGGGGGCAAATCTCGCTGATGGTGGGCTGTCTGGCGATGGTCTTTTCCACCCTGATTGGCACTGTGGTTGGGACGGTAAGCGGCTACTTCGGCGGCTGGCTGGATAACCTGATGATGCGCGCGGTGGATATCCTGATGGCGATCCCGGCCTTCTTCCTGCTGCTGGTGCTCAACGCGTACCTGAAGCCGGGGGTGGATAACATCATCATGATCATTAGCCTGCTGACGTGGATGAACATGTCCCGGCTGGTGCGTGCCGAAACTCTGTCGGTGAAAGAGCGCGAGTATGTGCTCTACGCCCGCGCCTGTGGCGAACACCCGCTGCGCATTATCCTGCGCCACATTATTCCCGGCGTGTTGCCGACTATTATCGTTGCCGCCACGCTGAATATCGCCTCGGCTATTTTAATGGAATCGACGCTGAGCTTTCTCGGGCTGGGCGTGCAAGCGCCTGCTGCGTCGTGGGGCAGTATGCTTAATAATGCCCAGTCGTACATTGGCGAAGCTTCGTGGCTGGCGATGTTCCCCGGCATTCTGATCCTGCTGACGGTGTTCAGTTTTAACGTGCTGGGCGACGTATTCCGTACCGCCTTTGAGCCGGGAGCGAACCGCAATGAGTAACTTACTTGAACTCGATAACCTGCAAACCACCTTCCGCACCCACGATGGCGATGTCCATGCGGTGCGCGGGGTGAGCTTCCACGTGCAGGCCGGTGAGCTGGTGGGCATTGTCGGTGAATCCGGCTGCGGCAAGAGCGTCACCTGCAAGTCGGTAATCCAGCTGCTGGGCAGCAACGGGCGCATTACCGGGGGCCAGATCCGCTTTAACCAGGAGGACCTGGCGCAAAAAACGCCGCAGCAGATGCGGGCTATTCGCGGGAACCAGATCGCGATGATTTTTCAGGATCCGATGACCGCGCTCAACCCGGTGCTGACCATCGGCAAACAGATGACGGAGATCCTGGTCCGCAACAAAGGCTTAAGCAAAAAAGCGGCGAAAGCGGCGAGCATCGCGATGCTGGAGCAGGTGGGGATCGCCGAGGCGGTGCGGCGCTACGACCAGTATCCGCACGAGTTCAGCGGCGGGATGCGCCAGCGGGTGATGATCGCCATTGCGCTCTCCTGCGACCCTAAACTGCTGATTGCCGACGAGCCGACCACTGCGCTGGACGTCACCATTCAGGCGCAGATCCTGCGCCTGCTCAAAAGCCTGCAGCAGAAAACCCACACCGCAATCCTGCTGATCACCCACGATCTGGGCGTCGTCGCGCAGGTGTGCAGCCGGGTGGTGGTGATGTACGGCGGGCTGGTGATGGAAGAGGGCAGCGTGGAGGATATTTTTTACCGTCCGCAGCATCCGTATACCCAGGGGCTGCTGGCGTCGCTGCCGCACCCTGAGCAGACCAGCCATCGCCTGTTGCCGATCGAAGGCTCGCCGCCGGGGCTGCTGAATCCGCCCCCGGGCTGCCCGTTTGCTGAACGCTGTCCGCAGCGGATGCCGCAGTGCGAACGCCAGCCGGCGTTTTACAGCCAGGGGGCCGGGCATCGCGCCGCGTGCTGGCTGTTAGAGGATAAGGGAGTTCAGGTATGAGCGAGCACAACGCCCCGCTGGTGAGCGTGCGGGATCTGCGAAAACACTACAGCTTAAACGGCGGGCTGCTGCGCAAAGGCGTGGCGGTGAAGGCCGTTGACGGCGTCAGCTTTGATATCCAGCCGGGGGAGACCTTTGGCCTGGTGGGCGAATCCGGCTGCGGGAAATCGACCCTCGGGCGCGCCATTCTGCGCCTGTTTGATATCACCTCGGGCGAGATCCATTTCGCCGGGCAGGAGATCGCCCAGGCCCGTGAAAAACAGCTCAAGCCGCTGCGCAAGCGGATGCAGGCGATTTTCCAGGATCCCTGGTCGTCGCTCAATCCCGGCATGACCGTCCAGCAGCTGGTGGCGGAGCCGATGCAGGTCCACGGCTACAGCCGGGAAGAGCAGCGGGAGCGTACCGAAACCCTGCTCTATAAAGTCGGGCTCAGACAGGAACATTTGCAGCGTTATCCTCACGAGTTCAGCGGCGGCCAGCGTCAGCGGATCAGCATTGCCCGGGCCCTGTCGGTGCGCCCGGAGTTTGTGCTGTGCGATGAGCCGCTGTCGGCGCTGGACGTGTCGGTGCAGGCGCAGGTGGTGAACATTCTGCAGGATCTCCAGCAGGAGCTGGGGCTGACCTATCTGTTTATCGCCCACGATCTGTCGATGGTGCGCCACATTTCGACGCGGATCGGGGTGATGTACCTTGGCAAGCTGGTGGAGGTGGCCCCGGCGAATGCGCTGTATCAGCACCCGGCGCACCCCTACACGCGCGCCTTGCTGGCCGCGGTGCCGCAGCCGGACCCGCGGATCCGTAATCTGGAGCAGGCGACGCTGCGCGGGGAGATCCCCGGCCCCACCTCCGTGCTGCCGGGCTGTAAGTTTTGCAGCCGCTGTCCGCACGTGATGCCGGTGTGTCGGCGTGAAGAGCCGGCGATGCAGGAGATTGCTCCCGGTCATTTCGCAGCGTGCTGGTTATTTAAGGTGTGAGGATGTTCCTGACGGCGAGAAAGCCTTAACATTCAATTCGTACAGTGAATGATTACAGGAGTAGCCATGACGCAGGCAATTATGCTGCAGGGCACCGCCTCCGATGTGGGCAAAAGCGTGCTGGTGGCGGGCTTGTGCCGCATTTTTTATCAGGATGGCTGGCGTACCGCCCCGTTTAAGGCGCAAAACATGGCCCTCAACTCTGGGATCACCCCGGACGGCAAGGAGATGGGACGGGCGCAGATCATGCAGGCCGAAGCCGCCGGGATCGCCCCGGACGTGCGGATGAACCCGGTGTTACTCAAGCCCACCAACGTTAGTCAGGCGCAGGTGGTGCTGATGGGCGAGGTCGTAAGCTCGATGGATGCGGCCCGCTACCACGACTTCAAACCGCGCCTGCGCGAGCAGATCGCCGGAGTCTACCGCAGCCTGGCGCAGGAATATGAGATCCTGGTGCTGGAAGGGGCCGGGAGCCCGGCCGAGATCAACCTGCGCGATCGGGATATCGCCAACATGGGGATGGCGGAACTCGCCGAATGCCCGGTTGTTCTGGTGGCGGATATCGATCGTGGCGGGGTATTTGCGGCAATCTACGGCACCCTGGCCCTGCTGCAGGCGCACGAGCGCTGGCGGGTCAAAGGGGTGATCATCAATAAATTTCGCGGCGACGTGGCGCTGCTTGCCTCCGGTCTGGAACAGATTGAGGCGCTAACCGGCGTACCGGTGCTCGGCGTCATGCCGTGGCTGGAACTCGATCTGGACGAAGAGGACGGCGTTGCCTTGCAGCGCGGGAACAAGCTGCGTCAGCCTGCGCGGGATATCGACATCGCAGTGGTCCATCTGCCACACATTGCCAACTTCACCGATTTTAACGCCCTGTCGGCGCAGCCGGATGTCCGGGTGCGCTACGTCAGTCAGCCGCAGGAGCTGGACGGCGCCGACCTGGTGATCCTGCCCGGGAGTAAAAATACCCTCAGCGATCTGAACTGGCTGCGCGAGAGCGCGATGGCGCACGCGGTGCTGACCCGTCAGCGTGACGGCGTGCCGCTGCTCGGGATCTGCGGCGGGTATCAGATGCTGGGTGAGACCCTGATTGATGAGGTCGAATCCGGCCTCGGGCGCATGCCGGGCCTCGGGCTGCTAAATACCACCACCCGCTTTGCCCCCCACAAAACCACCACTCAAGTGAAGGCTCGCATGGCCGCGTCGTTGCCCGGCTGGCTGGGGGCGCTCGCCGGGATCCCTGTCTGCGGTTACGAAATCCACATGGGACAAACCGTGCTGGGCGAGGGGGCGCAACCGGCCCTGTGGCTGCATAAAGAGCATGTACAAATTGCCGACGGGACGGTGAGCGACGACGGGCAGGTGTGGGGAACCTATCTGCACGGGCTGTTTGACAGCGACGCCTTTACCCGCGTGCTGGTGGATGGCCTGCGGGCGCGTAAAGGGCTTGCTGCGCTGGAGACGACATCCGATTACGCCGCTTACAAAGCGCAGCAGTTTGATACCCTGGCGCAGGCGATGCGCCAGCACATCGATATACCAAAAATTTATCAGGTAATGCGTGAGCATCAGGAGTTAACGGAATGATTTTAGTGACCGGTGGGGCGCGCAGCGGTAAAAGCGCCCACGTCGAGGGGTTGGTCGCCAGGCAGTATTCGCAGGTGCTGTACATTGCCACCTCAACCCTTACCGACGATGAGATGGCGGCGCGTATTGCCCGCCATCGCGCCCAGCGGCCTGCGCACTGGCGCACGCTGGAGGGCTATCGCAATCTCGGGGCGCTTATCCGCGAGCAGGCGCAGCCGGGGGAGGCGGTGATCGTCGAGTGCATTACCACTTTGCTGGCAAATCTGCTGTATGACGAATCGGGCGGGGCTGACCCGGACACGCTGGATTTTGCGCCGCTGGAGGCGTTTTTGCATCAGCAGATCGACGGGCTGATCGACGCCTGCCAGCAGAGCGGGATGCCGGTGTACATCGTCACTAACGAGCTGGGGATGAGCATCACCCCGGAAAACCGGCTGGCGCGCCATTTTGTTGATATTGCGGGCCGGGTGAATCAGCGTCTGGCTCAGGCGGCAGAGGAGGTCTGGCTGGTGGTATCAGGGATTGGAGTCAAAATTAAATGAGATTAAGCATGTTGTGGGCAACGCTGCGCCTGATGAGCCGCATTCCGGTGCCGGAAAAATGGGCCGACGGCGTGGAGTTTCGCCAGCTGGCGCGGGGCGTACCCTGGTTTGTGCCGATCGGGGCCCTTATCGGTGGGCTTGCCGCCCTTGTGGCGCTGGTGGTCAGCCAGACCGGCGGCGGAATGTATGTCGGCGCAGTGGCTTACGTACTGGCGCTGGTGCTGCTCACCGGCGGGTTCCACCTCGATGGGCTGGCCGACACCTGCGACGGGATTTTCTCCGCCCGCAGTCGGGAGCGGATGCTGGAGATCATGAAGGACAGCCGGTTGGGCACCTTTGGCGGCCTGGCGCTGGTGTTCTCTATCCTGATCAAGGTTTCCGCCGTGATTGGCCTCGCGCACCTTCCGGCGAGCCAGTGGTTTACGCTGCTGATCTGCGCCCCGGTTGCCGGGCGCGCGGCGCTGGTGCTGGGGATGTACGGCCAACGCTACGCCCGCGAGGGCGAAGGGATGGGCAGTCTGTATATCGGTCAGGTCAGCGTGCGCGAAACGGCGATCACCCTGCTGGGCGGAGCCATCGCCGTCGGCCTGATCGGCGGTCTGCACGCCCTGGCGGCGCTGCTGGTCAGCTACGTGGCGATTGCGGGTCTGGTGCGCTATCTTCGCCGCCGTCTCGGCGGGCAAACCGGCGACACGCTTGGGGCGCTGGCAGAGAGCGCGGAGATGGTGTTTTTGCTGGCATTACTGTGGGTCTGATACATGCGATTTTTTCTGGTTCGTCACGGGCAGACCGCCGCTAACGAAAGCGGTCTGTTCTATGGCAGTACCGATCTCCCCCTGACTGCGCACGGGGTCGAGCAAAGCTCGCGTGTGGCGGGTTTGCTGGCGGACGTTTCATTTAGCCAGGCGCTTTGCAGCCAGCTTCAGCGCGCGCAGCAGACCGCGCAGCTGATTATCACCGCCTCAGAGACCGACCCGCGTCTGAACGAGATGCATTTTGGCCGCTGGGAGATGCGCCACTTCAGCAGTATCGCTGAAGAGGAGCCAGACGCCTGGCAGTGCTGGCTGGACGACTGGCAAAACGCCACCCCCGGCGGCGGCGAGCCGTTCCCGGAGTTTGCCGGACGGGTGAAAGCGGTGGCCGATGAACTGACCCTGCGACAGGAGCCAGGCGACATGTTAATTGTGGCGCATCAGGGGGTGTTAAGCCTGCTGCTGGCCCACTGGCTGCAGATGCCGACGGAGTCGCTGTGGCATTTCCCGTTTAGACAGGATGCGTACACGATGGTCGAAAATCGTGGCGGATTTATGGTGTTACGCGTATTTAACGACCGCAGCCCTTTTCGGTCAGATGAGTGAGACGAGCAAGCATGCAAACAATACAGGAACTGGTGGCGGCTATCCGACCACTGGATGAGACTAAAAAAAATCAGGCCGCCCGACACATTGATGGCTTAGTGAAACCGCTTAACAGCCTGGGACGGCTGGAGGCGCTGGCCGTGCAGCTGGCGGGGATGCCGGGGCTGACAACGCTCGACGATTTTCAAAAAGAGATTATCGTGATGTGCGCCGATCACGGCGTGTACCAGGAGGGCGTGGCCTTCAGCCCGCAGCAGGTGACGCATCTGCAGGCGCTGAATATGCTGAAAGGCACTACCGGGGTATGCGTGCTGGCGAAGAGTAACCACACCTCGGTGCTGCCGGTGGATATTGGCATCGACTGCGAACCGATTGAAGCAATGCTGACCCTGAAGGTGGGGCGCGGAAGCGGTAATATCGCCCAGGGCCCGGCGATGTCGCGCGCTGATGCCGAGCTGTTGCTGCTACGCAGCGCCCGGCTGGTGCAGCAGCGGGCGGCACAGGGCATTGCGGTGTTTGGCACCGGCGAGCTGGGGATAGCGAATACTACCCCCGCCTCGGCGATCATTAGCGTGCTGACCGGCTGCGATCCGCATGAGGTGGTGGGGATCGGCGCGAACCTGCCTGCGGAACGCCTCCAGCATAAAGAGGCGGTGGTCCGTCAGGCGATTGCCGTTAACCAGCCCGATCCTACGGATGCCATCGACGTGCTGGCGAAAGTGGGCGGTTACGATCTGGTGGGGATGACCGGGGTGATCCTCGGCGCAAGCGCGTGTGGACTGCCGGTGGTGCTGGACGGGTTTCTCTCCTACGCCGCAGCGATCGCCGCCTGTCAGATAGCGCCCGAGGTGAAGCCGTACTGCATTCCCTCGCACTTATCGGCTGAAAAAGGCTCCCGCCGGGCGCTGGAACATCTCAACCTAACCCCGTATCTGGATCTCGATTTGCGTCTTGGTGAGGGGAGCGGCGCGGCGCTGGCGATGTCGATTATCAGCGCGGCCTGCGCCATGTACTGCGAGATGGGCCTGCTGGCAGAAAGCGGGATCAGTTTGCAGGCGTAAGCTGTCAGTGCCCGGCGCTGTGGGCGAAAGCACGACAAAATAAAAAGCCAGTCAGGCGTAAAACTGACTGGCTGTTTGATCGGCCTGCTGTCCCGACAGGCGAGTTTAGATGCTTTCCGTGTGGGTACGAGATGTTATCATCTCGCGTAGCAGGACCGTACCCGCCGCCACAAGTAAACCCACCAGTGCCGCCAGAACAATAATCAGAGCCTTGCCTGGACCCTCTTTTTTCAGAGGCAGTGAAGGCTGCATCTGGAACTCGTAAGGTTTGAAATCGATCTCGCCGAGATTAACAGCCTGCAACGCACTGATAACCTGCTTGCGTTTTAGTATGGAGGCATCCATTTGAGCTACGTCTTTCAGTGACTGCTCAATCTTTAACTTTTCAGTCAGGCCCCTGGCACCGAGAGAAATGGAATAGTCAGGATCGTCTTTAACCGCCTGACCGTTGCTGTATACCGGTGCTTTAAGGCCTGCAGCATTTGCGACCTGCAAGGAGTACCCCAGGCGCTCAAGTTTCACTTTGTGCTGGCTTTCAAGATTGATGGTATCGAGGGCCAGGTGCTCTTTTTCAGAGGCGATCTTTAATTCGACGGCATTTTTAAGACTGGCGATAACTTCTTTTTTAACGTCAGCGGTAATAAACGCAACGTAACCGTGTAGCACCTGTTGGGCATCTTGTGCATCAGGTGCCGTAAAGCTCAGTGTCCAGGATGAGAAAGGCGCTTTGTCACTCTTTTTAGGATCGCTGTTATCCATCGCATTGAATTGTTGCGCGACGTTAACAATGGCGCGATACAATTCGTTCTTATCCACATTTCCCTTTTCCAGCAGTTCTTGCACATACGGCGATCGTGCCAGGAATTGTTCGCGAAGCTCCTGTGATTCAAATTTCTTTAAAAACAGGTTGAAAAGTGTACCCGCATCAAAACCCGTATCCACTTCAAGTATCGTCAGGTTAACCAGCGCGCGACGCAACTCCATGACATCCGCGGTTTCGGGAGGGGTAATGATTGCCTGACTGGTCCATTTTTTCGGCAGCAGAAAGCCAGCCGCCAGCCCACACAGAACAAAGATTAGCGTAATAGTAATGATCTGTTTTTTCGCCGCATACAGAGTCGAAAGGAGGCCGATTAAATCGATCTCTTCATGGCGTGGTGCCATTACCGGGTATGAGGATACGCTCTCTAATGGATGAGTTTTCAGTTCTATGGAAGACATAAGGCGCCAGTTTTAAATGAGGATGAAAAAATTCCGAGTAACGTCGAGTAAAATAGTAGTAACAAAGCGCTAACTCTGTAACAAAATATATTTATCGTGAGTGTGTTATTATTATTCCCAAGAAATTTCTGAAAAACAATCGCCATATGACATTATCTTCAAATAATTCACATGTACTCAATTGTGTAAAATATTATATGAAAGTCGTTACGGAATGGTTATGAATAAAGAGATGAATACCAGCCAGCTTTGTGTGAAAGGACGTCAGGAAAAGAGAATGTAATACCCGATCGGGATACAATCTTTTCATAAAGAAAATTAATCAAAGGGGGGGCTTTTACACGCAAATGCCCCTTTCCCAGCAAGCAGGAACAGTGCGCGTGCTTTTAATATTATGCGAGAGGGGCCTCTATCTTCCTGAAATTCCCCGTCGCCCAGGATACGGCCTGGATTCGACTCTTTACTTTGATTTTCTTAAATAAATTATAGACATGGGTTCTGACAGTATGTTCGCTAATAAACAGCGCACAGGCGATGTCGTGATTGGTTGCTCCCTGACACAGCCTGGCCAGAATTTGTTTTTCTCTATCTGTCAGGGCGTCTTTAGCGGTTTCCGCTACGTTTTTCCTTTTCTGGTAGTGAAATAATCTCAACGTCAGGTCCTGCACAGTGTTATAGCTAATATTGATCAGCTCTTTAATTCGGGTGTGGACATCGTGCTGTGTATCAGAGTGATAAAAAATGTCGGATAAGGCGGGCCAGTCGCTGAGTGTTTTTCCTCGCTCCCAATCGTCCATATTTATTAATAATACGTTGATAGGGTGTTGTTGTTTGCGCAGCGTATTTTGCCAGAACTGGTTCAGGCGCTTGTTGGCAGAAACAATATCAAACAACACCAGCGTCCCTGCCGGGAGCATGGCCGGTAAAGGGGTGCGAATATTGTGTATTTGTATGGGGGCCACGATTTCTTTTTGCAGTAGCGAAATAAAAGCCTGAGCTTGCAATGACGGTTCGGTTAAAAAAAGGACAGCAACGGACTGGGCACAGTTGAGTAGGTCATCAGACATTTTCGTGAACCCTCTTTCACATTCAATGCGCTATTAATGCCTGTAAGTGTTTTTAATGGAGCGTGACGTAGCTTGGGTAGCAGAGAGATGGGAACTGTTTGTCTGCTAATGATGAAGGTAGACAGCTCCCGCTTCGCTGTCAAAGCGCATGATTAAAAGTTGCCGCCTGGCACGAAAGCTGTTGTCAGGGCCTGCCGGGCTGCGGCGTACCTGCCCCAGGCCTCGGCCGGCATATGGTCTTTCATGTTACCTATGACTGAGGCGCGCAAGCTGGCGCTGATGCCATGGTCCGAGGATCAGCACCGTGGTGAGCGCGCCGAGCAGGGCGCAGAACATGTCGGACTGGGTATCCCACGGATCGCCCTGGGTGCCGAGAAAATCGTCCGCACCTTGCCCCATCGCCAGTGCAGCCCACCACTCGATAAGCTCATAGGTGGCGCTGATCGCCAGCGCAATACAGCACACCAGAAAAGCGGTCATCTTGCGGCCGTTAACGTAGCCGCCGCGCACCAGGATCTCCCGGGCCGCCAGGGCAGGCACCAGCCCCTGGAAGAAGTGACCCAGCTTGTCGTACGGGTTGCGGCTCAGATTAAACATCTCCTGCACCTCAAAACCAATCGGCACTTTCGCGTAGGTGTACATGCCGCCGACCATCAGGACGATCGCATGCCAGAAAATCAGGGTGTAGAGCAGGGGGGTCAGCGGGTAGCGCTGTTGGGTGGCGAGCAGCAGCGGCACGATAATCACCACCGGCGTGACTTCCATCAGCCAGGTGATACGGTCCCCGGTGTAGATACCGGTATACATCAGAACCAGCAGCAGGAGCAGCGCGCCGCCTTTTAATGCCAGAGAGTGAGTCATGTTATTTTACGTCGCCGGAAAAGACTCACTATCTCCTCGGCCGAAGAAAAACACAATGATTGATGCCGCAGGATAAAAAAACGGGGCCCTGTGCGGCCCCGTTTAGCTTCATTAACGATTAGAAAGACTTGCGTAAGCGCAGGCTGAAGGTGTGCGCCTGATAGCGGTCGCCTGCCTGCAGATCGTAGCGCGCATCGAAGCTGAGTTCATTCGCATCGTACAGCGTGCTGCCGATGGCCAGGCCAGCCATATCTTCTACCGGTGAGGCGCCTTTGGTGATAAAGCGGGTTTCGCCGATGGCGTCAGCGGCGTAGGTCGCATGGCTGCTGACCTGACGGTTGTCGTACTGGTGGATCCAGGACACCTGTGCGAACGGCGTCAGGTTACCCAGATCGGTGGCGAAGGTTTTCTCGATGCGGGCACCGATATCGCTGACCACCGACTGAGCGTGCGTGCTGCCAACATCCAGCGCCATACCGTTGCCGCCGGTTTCGTTGTAGCCATCAACGTGCTGATAACCGTAAGTCAGCGCTGCCAGCGGCGTCAGAACCACGTCGGCTGGCAGCGTGAACGGATAGCCGAACTCGGTTTGCAGGGTGACCGACTGACCGTTGAACTTGCCGTGTGCTGCCCCGGAGAAGCCGGTGAAATCAGCGCGACGCACGGAGCTGTAGTTCTGACGGTTGAGGCCAGCAGAGAGGTTCAGGTACCACGGATCGCCGGTGTAGCCTGCGTAACCAATCACGCCGTAGTTATCGGCGGTGGAGGTGTTGCCGCTCAGGTTGTCTTTGCCGTGAACCGAGGTATTGCTGTAGTTCACCGCAGCACCCAGACGCCAGTCGTCGCCCAGCGCACGGTCGGCACCGATGATCAGGCCGCCAAACTTAGCGGTGTAGCCACTGACCCGATCGCTGCTGTCCTGACGGGCATAACCGCCAAACGGCTGGCCCCAGACGATCCAGTTGCTGGCGTAGTCGTCGCCGGTTGCCACACCGCTGGTGCCTGAAGCTTGCGGATTACGCACGGCATCAATGTGTGCACCCACGACGGCCTGCGCGGTAGAGGTGGCAACGGTTGCCGCCGAGCTGGCGTTGAGGTTCTGGCTGGTGGATAGCTGTTCGCCTGCGCGGTTCGCTTCGGATTTGCCTTCAACGGCCAGGGAGGCGTTGTACAGATCCAGCAGCTGTGGAGAAGAAATACCGGTATAGCTCGCCAGGCCACCCAGTGCAGCAGTGGCGCTCGGGATGGTTGCCCAGTCACGTTTGCCAGGCTGCGCAGGCGTTGGATTCGCAGGCGCAGGCTGGTTTGGCTCCGTCACCACGGGTGTGGTGACATCGGGTGGTGTCACTACCGGCGGGGTCACTTCGGGCTGTGGCTCAGGTTGTGGTTCTGGCTGAGGTTCCGGGATAACCGGCGCGGTGGTCAGGGTTAACACTAGCGCCTTGCTCTCTGCTTCTTCGTAGACGGAACCTTTCACTTCACCGCTATAACCCATGGCTTTGTAATTCAGGCTCCCGGCATTGTAGTGAGTGTCGCTGCCTGCGGCAGCGATCACCACATAGCGCTGGCCTTCGGCAAACTTGTAGGTGCTGCCGGTGCGCAGCAGGTTGATGCTGGATCCCGCGTCGACCGTGGCATTGCCGCTAACGTTCAGGCGGCCATAGCCCGTATCGGCCAGCAGATCGCCGTTGGCGGTGGTCAGATCGGATACACCGGAAATCAGCGTGGCGGCCGCTTTCTGATGGTAATCACCGGTAATGGTGATGCTGCTGTTGACCTGCAATGAAGCCGCTTCGTTCACCACCGTGCCGTTTGGCACATTTACGGGCTCATCTATATCCAGCGAAGCCATATTCATGATCATCGCGGCGGCGGTATTCACATTATCGTTTAACAGCAGCGAGCCGGTGCCGAATACCACGTGGGAGCTGGTAATGTTACCCGTTGCGCCCTCGAGCCCGTTCAGCGTGCCCTGGGTGGTAGTACCGCCGTTAATGACCAGCGGAATATCGCTGACGGAATAAATATCACCGCTGATCGTGCCGGTATTGGTCAGCGTCACTGCATTGCGGGTACCGCTGTCGACAAGCAGGGCGAAGCTCTTACCGGTAATCAGCCCGTTGTTAATGATGGTTCCAACGGTATTGTTACTGTAGATGGCGGTGTTGTTAGCAGTGATCTGGCCATTATTTTTAAGGCTGTCGATGGCACCCGCGTTATACACACCGTACGAGCTGCCATTAATCTCACCCTCATTGAGGAGGGTATTTATGGTGCCCTGATTATAGATCCCCGAGGCACCGTATAAATTGGTTAAACCCGCCTGGATGGTACCGCTGTTGGTCAAATTATTCACCATGCCTGAGGCGCTCACCGCCACGACATTGCCAGATCGATATTGATTATTATTGGTAATGGTTCCGTTGTTATTAAAGGTGCCGACCGTGCCATCAATCTGCACCGTATTGTTACTGGTAAACAGCAGGAATGAATCAGTATTACTGATGACACCCTCGTTGGTCAGGGTGTTAACGGTGACGCCTTGATTGACCGATAACGCCGGTGCAGGTCTGCCGGTAATCGTGCCCTGCCCGGTGATATGCACCAGGTCCGTTGAGTTGGCAATCTGAACATTGCTGACCGGGGAGTCGATGATGATGTCTGAGGTGGCGTAAGACTGCGCTGCCGTAGTGGCCAGCAGCAGGGAAATAAGCTGGCTAAGTCGTTTCTTTTCCATGGTGTTCCGTCATAACGTTGCGAGAGTTGTGCAATAGCAGGTGCGTTTTTCTTCGGATTAATCCGATATCGTCGGGCGCAGAATATACAACTGGTTGTCAAAAACAATAAGCCTTGCTTAATTATTTCTTGCTGAAATAAACCCTTAATTTTTGTAGTATTTATAATTTGATTTAAGGCTGGTAGCGGTTATGAAGATATATCCTCATATTTTGCAGGGAACGCTATTGATTAGTTTATCTATATTATTAACCCGCTGTGTTTCGCACGACCTTTATCGCGAGGGAGAGGAGATCGCTGCACGAGCTGGTCTGATCAGTGAAAAAATTAACACGCCGTCGTTCCCGATCGCCGCCTGGCAGCGAATCACCCCTCCGGTGCATTCACTGCGCGTCTACCTTGAGGGCGATGGTTTTGCCTGGAAAAGCCGCACCCAGCCTTCCGATAACCCCACACCGCATAATCCTGTCGGCCTGTTGCTGGCCGCTGCGGATAATCGCGAAAATGTGCTGTATCTCGCCCGGCCCTGCCAGTTTATCGGACCACCGTTACCGGCTACGTGCAGCGTTAATCTCTGGACGAGTGACCGTTTCTCGCCAGCGGTCGTTGAGGCGATGAACGAGGCGCTCAATCACGTTGTACAGCGTTATCCGGGGGTGAAACTCGATCTGGTAGGCTATTCGGGCGGGGGAAATATTGCCGCGCTGCTGGCGGCCACCCGCGACGATGTGCGCTCGCTGCGTACTGTGGCGGGCAATCTTGACGTTGCGTATGTGAATGAGATCCATCGTGTTACCCCCATGCCTACAGCGCTTAGCGCTATTAACAGTGCTTCGGCATTTCGCAGATTGCCGCAGGTTCACTACAGCGGTGGGGCGGATGACACTGTGCCTCCCGCGGTTGCCCGGCGTTTTCAGCAGGCCGTTGGCGGGCGATGCGTTCAGATAGAGACGATAGACGGCATGACGCACGGCTCGGACTGGGCGGCAGTGTGGCCGCAATTGCTGGCGAAGGGGTTGCCTGACTGCTGAGAAAAAGAGAGCCTAAAATTGATAATGAGATTTATTATCAAAATTACTTTACGGGCTAAAACTAAAGATGTATTTTAAATGCATCTTTAGAGCCGGAGTCAATTATGAGCCATCACAGAATCCCTAAAAACTGGACCATCAAACGTTCAACCCCTTTTTTTACTAAAGACAGCGTACCTGCCGCGCTGCTGAGCCATCACAACACCGCCGCCGGTATTTTTGGTCAGCTGTGCGTGATGGAAGGGACCGTGACCTACTACGGTTTCGCCAATCAAGACGCAGTCGAACCTGAAGTGAAAGTGGTGATTAATGCGGGTAATTTCGCCACCAGTCCGCCGCAGTACTGGCACCGTATCGAAATGACCGACGACGCACAGTTTAATATCAATTTCTGGGCCGAACCGGCGTTCTCCGGCGATGAAGTGTACAGCGCGAAAAAAGCCTAAACCAGGGTTCCCTTATCCTTCAATAGGGGAGCCTGTTCAGACGGTGGGAACGCCTTATGATGAATTTCTTTACGCAGTTTTCAACGAAGGTCGACTACGGTGAGCGGGAGTTTTGCACAGAGCAGCTTCTGCAGCACGGCGCTGAATATCAGGAGTACTTGTCGTGCGATGCGCCGTTTTTGCCAGGGGGAAATCCCGAGCGGTTGACGGTTTTCGGTTCGCAGAAAGCAAAAAACCAGCCCTAAGGCTGGTTTTCTGATCGTAATCATATGACATTCTGACAGTCATCATGAACAGGTTGAAATTTGTTCAATTGCACCTAAAATATAGCTTAAAGATTTTATTGCGTGTTTTAAGGTGCATGGTGAAGCGATCACAGCAGGAACTCCTCTCTTCAGAACAACTTCTCCAACTCGTTACGCTGGGGAGAACTCTGGCGCACAGTCGAATTGCCCGCAAAATGCTGCAGGCAGAAGTCGCCGTACGCGCAAATCTCAGTCGTAATACGGTAAGCCGGATTGAAAACGGTGATGCAGGCGTTGCCATAGGCCAGATCCTACGTTACCTCAGCGTAGTTCGCCCTGGCGCAACGCTGGCGGATGTATTGACTAAGAAAGATAACGTGGTTGCTGCTCAGGAATTCGCGAACCGTCCCCGCCGTGCAAGGCCGCTAAGCGATACGGAACTGGAAGAATATGACTTCTGATAAGACGTTAATGGTGCATGCGTTTTTGCCGGGATCACCCCTGTCAGTTCCTGCTGGTAAGTTACATTTGCAGGAGGAAGGCATTGATCTCCGCGCATCGCGTTTTGTTTATGGTCTTAAGTACCTAAAACGAAATGGCGCAATTGAAATCGATCCTGTCGGGTTGGGTATGTTGCAAGGACAGCACGTGGCGGGGCAGGTATTGTTTGCACAAGAGTCTGCGCTTTTTGGCGGAATTCGCGACGCCGCACCTGATGCATGGGGCCGTCGCGTCATTGAAGCTAAAAAGCGGGTTCCGGCGAATGCATTGCCGGAGTCGGTGTATCTTCTTGAGGCAGGGCCAAACCGGACCGGGGCGTTAGATATCACTCCTGATGGTGAACCGGCGAGAGCGTTAGGTGCGTCAACGGATATCAAATCACTGGGTTATCTCTTAGATGCAGCCGAGAGGATTGAGAATGGCTTGCCGTTGCCAGCAAATCTTCACGGGATATTTGATGCCGGGTCCAGCATGGGCGGAATGCGTCCCAAAGCAACTGTAGTGGTGGAAGATGGCAGTCACTGGCTGGCGAAGTTCTCTTCCCGTACCGACCGTGGTTTTTGCTATCCTGCAATCGAACATGCAACCTTAAGACTTGCACAGGCGGCAGGGCTCCATGTTCCTGAGACTCGTCTCGAAGAGATTGGTTCTGAACGATTTGCGATGTTGATTAAGCGTTTTGACCGTGTGGGGGCAGGAGATAGCACCGGACGACGTCATTTTGTGTCTGCTCTGACGCTGATGAATATCCATGAGATGGCATCGATAGAAAGCAGTTATGCTGAGCTGGCAGATACTATGCGCCGTCATCTTTATGCGGCCAGCCTTACTGATGATTTGAAAGAACTGTACCGCCGGATGGTCTTCAATATTTTGGTCAACAATGACGATGACCATTTACGCAACCATGGCTTTATCCTGATGGAATCACCAGAGCAAATGCCAGTCCGAGGGGCGCAAGAGGCTCAACGTGCCGTCAATCTCGCATGGCGTATTAGCCCCTTATACGACGTCGTGCCTCGCCCCGTTCATTCTCACCACCGTCGCCTGCATCTTGGTGTGGGCGCGTTCGGCAAAGAAGCCACGCTGGTTAATGCACTTTCGTGGTGTGAGCGGTTTGGTTTGAACCGGGTTGATGCCATTGCGGAAATTGACCGTATCTGGCGGGTAGTGAGGGAATGGCGTAATCATTTTGAGGAATATGGTGTAGCTGGGTACGATATTGATGCGGTCAGTTCCGCATTTTTGCATGCGCGTTATCTGGGCGGAGATGAGGCAGGGATCGGCTAATCATTGAATTCATAAATGCCAGAAAGCAAAAAACCAGCCCTAAGGCTGGTTTTTCTAAATAGTGGTGCCCGGACTCGGAATCGAACCAAGGACACGGGGATTTTCAATCCCCTGCTCTACCGACTGAGCTATCCGGGCAACGGGGCGCATTAAAACCGATTCGCTCCGTGTCGTCAACGAAAATTGCTGAATTCGCTACTGACCGCACACTCTGTCACCAGCTTGCTGCTTTCTCAGGCAAAAAAGGCGGTCCACAGGGCCGAGAGCGGCATCGCGATAACCAGCGCGGGCAGCATATTGACCACTGCAAACATCTTAATACCGCAGATCCTAAGCCCGGTAGCCAGCAGCAGCAGGCCACCAACGGCGGTGAAGTCTGCCATCATCGCCGGGGTCGTAAGCGGTAAGATCAGCGTGGCGCAGGTGGCAAGCGCCAGCTGGATAACCAGCATCGGCACGCAGATCGCCGCCACCGCGATCCCTAACGTGGTGGCGAAGATAGTGGCGGTAAAGAAATCGAGAAATGATTTGGCGATCAGGATGCTGGAGTCGCCGGTCATCCCTTCCTGCATCGATCCAAAAATCCCGGTGCCGCTGGCGCAGAACAGAATAATGATCGCCACATAGCTCTGGATAAATGTCTCGTGCGAGCCACCTTTCGACTGACCCCGTGAGAGCAGGTTTTTGGCTTTGCCGACGGCACTGTTGATGCCTTTTTCCAGAAAACATAATTCGCCAACCAGCGCCCCGACAAGCGTAGCCAGTACCATCACCGGCAGGTTGGCGCATTTGATCACCAGCAGAATACCGATCCCCAGCGAAGCCAGGCCAAAAATCGAGGGCATGGAAGAGCGAATACGCTCCGGTAATCGCTGGCTCAGTACGGCGCCAAGTATGCCGCCCAGCAACACGGCACTGGCGTTGATAAAGGGTCCAATAACCAAAGTAAACTCCCGTTAATTACTCATTGATATTGCATTATTATTGCTGTTTTCAGCGGGTAATAACGCTGTTTTAATACTGTTTTTGCATAATGATTGCGTCTTGCACGGCCTGGTGAAAGGTGACATTATTGCGCGAATTTTCTCCTCTCAGATACGGGGCCGCCAATGAATATATTATTAATTGCTGCGTACAGACCTCGCCGTATCGACGCTTCGTATTCTACGCTCACCGTGCGGTGAGGGTAACGCAGGCTCACTGCAGGACAACAGTAAAACCAGACGCGTTCTGCTTTTACTGATGTCTGGCGGTCGGAGCTGAACTCCGGTCAGACACATTCGTTGGGCAGGGAAGATTCCCTGTCCGGGGCTTTTCTCGCCTTGCACGGGTATTTGCGCTTATGAAAACAATGAAAATTGCCGTCAGCCGTGAGCTGGCGTCCGCCTTGTCTACGCACCGGGAAGTGGTGACGCTGGATAACACAGATTTTACGGACGTGGCGGCAGTCGTCATTACCGTCGCTGATAGTCACAGCGGCATCCTCGCGTTACTGAAACTTACGGGCTTTCAGCTCCCTGTTTTTATGTTCTCAGAAGAGTCTGTAGACGCGCCTGCTGGCGTCGACGCGGTGATCAACGGCAAGGCACAGGAGTGGCTGGAGCTGGAAACGGCCGCCTGTCGCTATGAAGAGAACCTGCTGCCGCCGTTTTTCGACACCCTGAGCCAGTACGTGGCGATGGACAACAGCACCTTTGCCTGTCCGGGGCATCAGCACGGCGCTTTCTTCAAGAAGCACCCCGCAGGCCGCCAGTTCTTTGACTTCTTCGGGGAGAACCTTTTCCGGGCCGATATGTGCAACGCCGACGTCAAGCTCGGCGATCTGCTGATCCACGAAGGGTCTGCCAAACACGCACAAAAATTTGCGGCGAAGGTATTCAACGCCGACAAAACCTATTTTGTGCTGAACGGCACCTCAGCTGCCAATAAGGTGGTGACCAACGCGCTGCTGACCCGTGGCGATCTGGTGTTGTTCGACCGCAATAACCACAAATCTAACCATCACGGGGCGCTGATCCAGGCCGGGGCCACGCCGGTGTATCTTGAAGCGGCGCGTAACCCGTTTGGCTTTATTGGCGGCATCGATGACCGCTGCTTTGACGAAGCATACCTGCGCCAGCAGATCCGTACCGTGGCACCGGAAAAGGCTGATGAAGCGCGTCCGTTCCGCCTGGCGGTGATCCAGCTTGGCACTTATGACGGGACGATTTACAACGCCCGCCAGGTGATCGACAAGATTGGCCAGCTGTGCGACTACATCCTGTTTGACTCCGCATGGGTGGGTTACGAGCAGTTTATCCCAATGATGGCAGACAGCTCGCCGCTGCTGCTGGAACTTAATGAAAACGATCCGGGGATCTTTGTCACCCAGTCGGTGCATAAGCAGCAGGCCGGATTCTCCCAGACCTCGCAGATCCATAAAAAGGATAATCATCTTCGCGGCCAGGCGCGTTTCTGCCCGCATAAGCGTCTCAACAACGCGTTTATGCTGCACGCCTCAACCAGTCCGTTTTACCCGCTGTTTGCTGCCCTGGACGTGAACGCCAAGATCCACGAAGGGGAGAGCGGGCGTCGACTCTGGGCAGAGTGCGTCGCGCTCGGCATTGAGGCGCGCAAGGCGATAATCGCCAACTGCAAGATGATCCAGCCGTTTATTCCGCCAGTGGTGGCCGGGCGTCCGTGGCAGGATCATCCTACCGAGACGATTGCCCGCGAGCTGCGTTTCTTCAGCTTTGAGCCTGGGGCGAAATGGCACGGGTTTGAAGGCTATGCCCGGGAGCAATATTTTGTCGACCCGTGCAAGCTGCTGCTGACCACGCCGGGGATTGATGTGGAGAGCGGGAAATACACCGAGTTTGGTATTCCGGCGACCATTCTGGCGCACTACCTGCGTGAGAAAGGCATCGTGCCGGAGAAGTGCGATCTCAACTCCATTCTCTTCCTGCTGACCCCGGCCGAGAGCGCAGAGAAAATGGCCCAGCTGGTGGCGATGCTTGGTCAGTTTGAACAGCATATCGAAGACGACACCCCGCTTGCGGACGTTCTGCCGACGATCTGGAAGAAATACCCGGTGCGCTACCGGGATTACACCCTTCGTCAGCTCTGCCAGGAGATGCACGATCTGTACGTGAGTTTTGACGTTAAAGATCTGCAGAAGGCGATGTTCCGCCAGGAGAGCCTGCCTGCCGTGGCGATGAACCCGCAGGATGCCAACCAGGCCTTTATTCGCGGTAACGTCGAGCTGGTGCGCATCAGCGAAGCCGAAGGGCGCATTGCCGCCGAGGGCGCGCTGCCCTATCCACCGGGCGTGCTGTGCGTGGTGCCGGGTGAGCTATGGGGCGGGGCAGTGCAACGTTATTTCCTGGCGCTGGAAGAGGGCGTCAATCTGCTGCCCGGATTTTCACCGGAGTTGCAGGGCGTTTACAGCGAGAAGGATGCGGACGGGATTAAGCGCTTGTACGGCTATGTGCTGAAGTAAAAGATTTCCCCCTCCGACAGGAGGGGGAAGTTAAGGCGATTAATGTGCGATGGACTGCGTACCTGTTGGCGTACGAACATGTTTGTACTTGAACAGCACCATGAACGCGAAGGCCAGAACCAGCGAGTAGCCTGCGAAGATCAACCACACCGGCTGCCAGTCAGTAATCCCGTTAGTGGTATACATCTCAACCACTTTACCGCTCACGATCCCGCCAAGAATACAGCCGAAACCGTTGGTCATCATCAGGAACATACCCTGAGCACTGGCGCGGATTTCCGGACGCACTTCTTTTTCCACAAACACCGAACCTGAGATGTTGAAGAAGTCGAAGGCACAGCCGTAGACGATCATCGACAGAACCAGCAGCACGGTACCGAATGCAGATGGGTCACCGTAGGCGAACAGACCGAAACGCAGCATCCACGCGAAGATACTGATCATCATAACGTTCTTGATGCCGTAGCGGCTCAGGAAGAACGGGATGGTCAGGATAAACAGGGTTTCGGAGATCTGCGAAATCGACATCATCACCGAGGCGTGTTCAACGATAAAGCTGCCGGAGAACAGCGGGTCGTTATCGAAGCTGTGCAGGAAGGTGTTGCCGAACATGTTAGTGATCTGCAGTTCTGCACCCAGCAGCATGGAGAAGATAAAGAAGATCGCCATGCGTTTGTTTTTAAACAGCGCGAAGGCATCCAGACCGAGCATGCTGCTCCAGCTCTGGTCTTTCTGCTGATTAGAGACCGGAATGTGCGGCAGCGTCAGGGTGAACAGAGCCAGCACCACGGACAGCACCGCACCGATGTATAGCTGCATATGGCTCAGTTCAAAACCGGAGAAGCTCACTGCCCACATCGCCATGATAAAGCCGATGGTGCCCCAGATACGAATCGGTGGGAAATCGGTGACGATATCCATACCGGCTTCTTTCAGGCGATAGTAGGAGATGGTGTTAATCAGGCCCAGCGTTGGCATATATGCCAGCGAGTTGAGCAGGATAACCATAAACATCGCACCTGGCGTCGTAACTTCGGCCGCCATAAACAGCGTTCCGGCCCCGACCAGGTGACAAAGGGCGTACACCCACTTCGCACTTATCCATTTGTCCGCCACAATCCCGAGTAACGTCGGCATAAGGACGGCGGCGATACCCAAAGAGCTATAGACCGCGCCAATCGATGCACCATCGAATTTGAGCGTGACAAACATGTAGGAGCCAAGCGTGGTAAGCCAGCTCCCCCACAGGCAGAACTGCAGAAACGATAAGATTTTAAGCTGCAGCTTAAGGTTCATGTAACTTTCCTCACAAGAGAGCGGGCTGTGTGTTGAATTAAAAACATTTGTGTACGGTATTTGATGCAATTCTATCAGCGAGTGACGTGATGTTTTGTTACCTCCCGCAAAAAAATGCAATCCTTATTAATTTGCAGTCTGGATTGTGATGCAAATAACAATTTCGTATGGATGGCGCGCGGGGGCAAGAACCCTCTCCCGCAGGAGAGGGTGAAACGTGGAGGATTACTTACGACGATAGTTCTTTTGAGCCGTGTTGACCTTATACAGGTAGCGACGTGACTCCGCGGCGGGGTGACGGGTGGTCAGGGTCTGGTAAACATCCCCTGGCGTCATGCTGTTGATGATGCTGGCCGCTTTAATTTTGTCGCTGGAGAAGACCCGCAGCACGCTGCCTGCACCACCGTTATAGGCGGTGATCACCGCATACCGGCGCGAGGTGGGGTTATCAATGCCGCTCAGGTAAACGTTGTTCAGCATCGCGAGATAGGCGGTGCCGGTATCGATATTGCTGGCGGGATCGAACAGATAGTTACGGCTCGGCGTGCCGGAACGACCTTGCGAGCGGAACACGTCTTTTCCGGCACTGTGCTGGACAACCTGCATCAGACCCAGCGCATCAGAGCGGCTTACGGCGTACGGGTTAAACGACGACTCGGTCTGCATAATCGCCAGAATCAGTGACTCATCAACGCCGTATTTACGCGACGCCTGACGGACCATTCCCACGTATTTATGCGCACGTTTGTCGAGGTGGTTTGGCACCAGATTGATGGTTACGCTGTAGATAATGCGCAGGCCGTTGCTGCGGCTTTTCAGGCGCGTCTGCAGCAGGTAGTTGGCAAAGTTGGTGGCACGACCTTCCCAGCGAATGGGCTGTCCGGTTTGATCCACCACCTGACCGTACAGGTACGGCTCTTTGGAGATGGTAATGTCGTCGACGTCGGAATAGAGGTCGATAGAGCCCGGATCGTCGCCCATCAGCAGAGTTTTGACGATCGCCTGGCGTAAACGCGCTGCGGGATCGGTGCCGGCGATCGTTTCGACCGTGATGGTGCCATCATCAAAGTTGATGTGGCTGCGGGTCTGATAAGCGTCGGTATACTTAACGTAGTCCTTCGGACCTGCGATCAGGACTTCGTTAAATCCCCAGATGTTTTCGATGTTGTGGGCAAACTGCCCCATCAGAATGTCAAAACCGTTAGTGTCCTTCACCCAGGCTTCGTTATAGCTATCGCCTTTTTTACTGGAAGAACACGAAACAAGTAACGGTGCAACAAGAGCCAGCGCTAAAAATTTTTTCATCATTCCGAAAGTGCGTGTTGTGTTGGTTCTGGCGCTGCTTTCGCCGGGTGGCGCTACGCTTACCCGGCCTGACGTTGCAGACCCGGCAAGCGTGCACGGTATTATTTTTCTGGTGGCGTGTAGCCTTCGATGTGTACGTCTTTCCCTTCAAACAGGAAATCGACCATCTGCTGTTCGAGCAGCTTGCGGTGTTCAACGTTCATCATATTGAGCTTCTGCTCGTTAATCAGCATGGTCTGCTTCTTCTGCCACTGCGCCCACGCCTCTTTAGAGATCTCGTTATAGATGCGCTTACCCAGTTCGCCCGGATAAAGCTGGAAATCCTGACCATCCGCGTCGCGTTGCAGGTAGGTACAAAAAATTGTTCTGGCCATACTCATTCCTCTTTGTCGCCCCGGAGCTAAACCATTGCTCCGACACGTAATTGCTGTAACAGGCGCTCTACAGGGGCCGCCAGCCCAACTGACGGCGGTTGCGCTAAGTTATACCAGAGAGCGTTGCCTTCATCCATGCACGCGGTGAATGAGGACACGGGAAGCCACATTGGCACGATATCCAGGTGGAAGTGGCTAAAGGTGTGGCGAAACGCGGTTAACTGCCTGAGAGTATCGCCGCTGATGCCGCGCTGCGCCAGCCAGTCGCGCAGGCTGGCTTCATCCTCAAACTGCGGAAAACAGAACAAGCCTCCCCACAGCCCACTTGGCGGACGCTGGGCAAGAAACACCGTCTCGTCGTGCTGCATCAGCAGGAAATAGCCGGTACGTTCCGGTAGCGTCTGCTTTGGCTTTTTACCGGGATACTGCGCCCAGCTGTGGTTGGCGTAGGCCATGCAGAGGTTATTCAGCGGGCACAGCTCGCATTTGGGTTTGGATCGGGTGCAGACCATCGCCCCTAAATCCATCATCGCCTGGTTAAAGCGTTCCACGCCTTTGGCCGGGGTGACCGCTTCGCTGATGTCCCATAAACGTTTTTCAACATCCTTCTTGCCCGGCCAGCCGCTCACGGCGGAACAGCGCGCCAGCACGCGTTTTACGTTGCCGTCGAGAATGGGAAAGTGTTTGCCCAGCGAAAGGGAGAGAATCGCCCCGGCGGTAGAGCGCCCGACGCCCGGCAGATCGGCCACCTCTTCGAAGGTTTCCGGGAATTTGCCGTTATGTCGGGTGACCACCTGCTGCGCGGCTTTATGCAGATTGCGCGCGCGGGCGTAATAGCCGAGCCCGGTCCACAGGTGCAATACTTCATCGAGCGGGGCGTGAGCTAAATCGCTTACCGTTGGGAAACGCGCCATAAAGCGCTCAAAGTAAGGAATAACGGTAGCAACCTGCGTTTGTTGCAACATCACCTCAGAGAGCCATACTTTGTACGGCGTTTTTTCAATTTGCCAGGGCAGGGTTTTACGCCCGTATTTGTCGTACCAGTCCAGCACCTGGGCTGAAAATTGAGAGGCTTGCATGGTCTTCGCTTCGCGATATCAGGGACGCAGATTGCAGCACAGAGGCATTCGGCTGTAAACCGGATCTTTCCCATGCTTGCATCCGACCTTTAACTTTGGATAATGCGCGTTTCCCGAACATTCTCACAAGCAGACAACTCTTTTATGAAAAACGACGTCATATCACCGGAATTTGATGAAAACGGTCGCCCGCTGCGCCGTATTCGCAGCTTTGTCCGCCGTCAGGGCCGCCTGACCAAAGGGCAGCAACACGCGCTGGATAACTACTGGCCGGTGATGGGCGTTGAGTTCAACGAACAGCCGCTCGACTTTGCTGAGCTGTTTGGCCGCGATGCACCTGTCACCCTGGAGATCGGTTTTGGCATGGGTACGTCGCTGGTTGCGATGGCGAAAGTACGTCCTGAGCAGAACTTTATCGGTATCGAAGTTCACTCCCCGGGAGTGGGTGCCTGCCTGGCGACGGCGCATGAAGAGGGCGTAGAGAACCTGCGCGTCATGTGTCACGATGCGGTAGAAGTGCTGCACAAGATGATTCCTGACAATTCTCTGAACATGGTTCAGCTCTTTTTCCCTGACCCATGGCACAAAGCACGTCATAATAAACGCCGTATCGTTCAGGCACCCTTTGCCGAGCTGGTAAAGAGCAAGCTGAAGCTGGGTGGCGTTTTCCACATGGCGACCGACTGGGAACAGTATGCGGAGCATATGCTGGAAGTGATGTCGACGCTCGACGGGTATAAAAACCAGTCGGCAAGCAATGACTACGTACCGCGTCCTGACTCACGTCCGGTGACGAAATTTGAACAGCGTGGCCATCGTCTTGGTCACGGTGTATGGGACTTAATGTTCGAGAGGGTGAAATAATGGCAAAGAATCGTAGCCGTCGTCTGCGTAAGAAAATGCATATCGAGGAATTCCAGGAAATTGGATTTTCCGTCGCATGGCGTTTCCCGGAAGGCACCAGTGTAGAACAGATCGATAAGGACGTTGATGCCTTCATTGATGAAGTCATTGAGCCGAACAAGCTGGCCTTTGACGGCAGCGGCTACCTGGCGTGGGAGGGTTTGATCTGCAAGCAGGAAATCGGTCAATGTACCGAAGAGCAGCAGGCTATCGTGCGTAAGTGGCTGGAAGACCACAAATTAGAAGAGGTGCGCGTGAGCGAACTTTTCGACATTTGGTGGGACTAATAAAGCATAAGGGGCCAGCAATTGCTGGCCCGTTTTGTATGAGGGAGTATTTATGATGCGCAAAACGCTGCTTGCGGCGGCTTTAATGACCACCGCACTGACTGCTCACGCAGAGTACAAATGTGAAGTCACGCCGCGCGACGATGTGATCCTGAGCCCGCAAACCGTGCAGGTGAAAGGCGAGAACGGCAATCTGGTGATCACCCCGGATGGCAACGTTATGTTTAACGGCAAGCAGCCCACCCTGAGCGCCGCCCAGCGCGAGCAGGCAAAGGATTATCAGGCCGATCTGCGCAGCGCGCTGCCGTGGATCAACGAAGGTGCTCTGACCCGGGTTGAAAAAGGCCGCGTCGCGCTGGATAAAATCATCGCCAAAGAGGTGGGGGAGAGCAGCAATATGCGCTCGCGCCTGACCAAACTGGACGCGCAGCTCAAAGAGCAGATGAACCGTATTATCGAACGTCGCACCGACGGCCTGACGTTCCACTATCAGGCGATTGATCAGGTGCGTGCCGACGGACAGCAGCTGGTGAACCAGGCGATGGGCGGCATTTTGCAGGACAGTATTAACGAGATGGGCGCCAAAGCGGTGCTGAAAGGCGGCGGTAACCCGCTGCAGGGCGTACTGGGTAGTCTGGGCGGCCTGCAAACCTCGATTCAAAACGAGTGGAAAAATCAGGAAGCGGACTTCCAGGCATTCGGCAAAGACGTGTGTAAACGCGTTGTATCACTGGAAGAGAGCCGCAAGGGGCTGGTGGGGACGCTGAAGTAGGTTTTGCTTAAGTGCGTCTGGGCCCCTCACCCTAACCCTCTCCCACAGGGAGAGGGGATGTTTAGCACCCTCTCCCTGTGGGAGAGGGCTGGGGTGAGGGCAACTGTCGATTCAGATGGGTAAGGATCGTCATTAGCACACTTTCTTCATTCACTCTGAATTCGTTATTCCAGAACCTAATCACACGCCAGCCATGCGCATTCAGATAAGCCGTTCTGCGTAAATCGTACCCCTCATTATCCTGATGCTGTCCACCGTCCAGCTCAACGATCAGTTTCGCCTTGAAGCAGGCGAAATCCACGATCCAGGGGCCAATCGGCATTTGTCGGCGAAACTTAAAACCATAAAAACGACGCCCCCTTAACAAATACCAGAGGCGTCCTTCTTCAGGCGTCATATTCGTGCGTAAGTATTTTGCGTTATCCATCCCCACACTCTGCCAGCTAATTCCTCAGCCAGCAGAGCGGGATGCAAAATCCTGAATCTGTCTTCAGGAATCTTCGGCGAGGAACAGCTCAAGAAGGGAGTTTAAGAACAGTTTGCCGTGCTCGGTTATCTGCCAGAAATCGTCGCACTCGGTCAGATAGCCCTGCGCCAGCGCAGCGTCAATCTGTGGGCGGATGACCGCTTCGGAAAGACCGGTATAGCGGGCAAACTCCGCGCGCGGCGCGGGTTCCAGCAGACGGAAGCGGTTCATAAAGAACTCGAATGGCTTGTCGTGCGCTTCAACGTCATGTTGACGCTCCAGATAACGCCCTTCCATATAGCCACGCGGATGGCGCGTTTTGGTGGTACGCAGGATGCGCCCGTCCGGGAAGCTCACTTTGCCGTGGGCGCCGCAGCCAATCCCTAAGTAATCGCCAAACCGCCAATAGTTCAGATTGTGCTGACACTGGTAGCCCGGCTTTGCATAGGCCGAGGTTTCGTACTGCTGATACCCGGCGGCAGCCAGCAGCTGGTGGCCCTGCTCGAAGATATCCCACAGCGCGTCATCATCAGGTAGTACCGGCGGGCGCGAGCCAAACAGCGTGTTAGGCTCAATCGTCAGCTGATACCACGAAAGATGCGGCGGATTCAGATCGATGGCCTGGCGCAAATCGTCCAGCGCTTCGTCCAGCGATTGATCCGGCAGGCCGTGCATCAGGTCGAGGTTAAAGCTGCGCAACCCCAGTCCGGTCGCCAGGTGTGCGGCGCGCTTTGCCTCATCCGGGCCATGAATACGCCCCAGACGCTGCAGTTTTGGCGCACTAAAACTCTGCACCCCGATCGAGATGCGGTTCACCCCGGCGCGCTGATAGTCGACAAAACGATCGGCCTCAACGGTGCCCGGATTGGCCTCCATGGTAATTTCTGCATCCGCTGCCAGATTCAGACGTGCGCGCACGCCGTCGAGCAGCGTCTGCATCGCCGGGCCCGAGAGCAGGCTCGGCGTACCGCCACCGATAAAAATGGTCTTAACTTCACGTCCCTGCGCGTAAGCAACATCGGCATCCAGATCCTGCAACAGGTGCTGAACGTAGTCGTCATGCGGCACTTCACCCTTCAGCGCATGCGAATTGAAATCGCAGTACGGGCATTTCTGCACGCACCACGGGATGTGAATATAAAGACTCAGAGGTGGCAAATTAGCCATTACGTAACGCTTCCAGTAACAGTTTTAGTGCGCGTCCACGATGGGAAATCGCGCTTTTTTCTTCACGACTCAGTTCGGCCGCGGTCTTGCCCTCAGAAGGGACAAAGAAAATCGGATCGTAGCCAAAGCCGCCACTGCCTGCCGCTTCGTGAGCGATGACGCCAGGCCAGCTGCCGTGACAGACCAGAGGAGTCGGATCCTCGGCATGACGCAGATACACCAGCACACAGTGGAACTGTGCCTGGCGCTGTGCATCCGGGACATCTTTCAAGGTTGCCAGCAGCTTTTCCAGATTTTGCTGGTCGCTGGCATCAACGCCGGAATAGCGGGCGGAGTAAATCCCCGGCGCGCCGCCCAGCGCATCAACCGCCAGACCAGAATCATCAGCGATGGCAGGCAGACCCGTAATCTGCGCCGCGTGACGCGCTTTCAGAATGGCGTTTTCAATAAACGTCAGGCCGGTCTCTTCAGCAGAGTCCACGCCCAGCTCGGTCTGCGCGACCACATCCAGACCGAAATCATTTAACAGCGAGGCCAGCTCGCGCACTTTACCGGCGTTACCGGTAGCGAGAACAACTTTTTGCATGGTTTAATCCTGTGGTATCAGTGCCGCGACGTCCGTCGGGATGTAATGCGGATTAACAATTTTGACCTGCTTGTGGCGACCCAGTTCACCCTTCTCAAGGATCACCTGGCCTTTGGCGACGCGAAACTGTTTCGCCAGATACTTCACCAGATGTGAATTCGCCTGGCCGTCCACCGGTGGGGCGGTGATGGCGACTTTTAACTCGTCGCCATGCAGCCCAACAATCGCGTCACGGCTGGCTTTCGGCTGAATGTACAGCCGTAAAACCAGCCCGTCGGCGCAGGTGCTGACAGCACTCATAGCGCCATCCACAGCCCCGGCAGCAGGATGTTGCCCGTGGACTGGAGCAGTTCCGCGATACCCATGTTGATCACATACAGCAGCAGCACGAGGATCATCGGCGAGAAGTCGATTCCACCCATCGCTGGCAGCAGGTTACGGATCGGGCGCAGCAGCGGCTCGGTCAGCTGAATTAACGAATATTCCACCGGGCTACGACCCCGGCTGACCCAGCTCATGATCGCCATCACCATCAGCACCCAGAACACCAGCAGGCCGATTGTTTTTACCAGGATCAGCACGGCGGCGATCCAGATGATCGGCTGGAAGGTGACCACCATAAACAGCACGATCGCTTTGATCACGCACAAAATCAGCGCCACCAGCATGGATGCGCTGTCGATCGGCCCCATCGGTGGGATCACCCGGCGCAATGGCCCGATGATTGGCTGGGTCACTTTGACGACAAACTGCGAGAAGGGATTGTAAAAATCACAACGGGCCCACTGCATCCAGACGCGCAACAAAAGCACCATCGTATACAGTTCAATGACCGTTGAGAGCAAGAAGGTCAACGTCTTCATGGCGTTCCTCAGGTTTCCTTAGTATGGGGATTATTGGGTGTAATCGCGCGCACCGAAAATAGCCGTTCCGATGCGCACCATGGTGCTGCCAGCCGCGATAGCGGCGTCCATATCGTCCGTCATGCCCAGCGAAAGCGTGTCGACCGTCGGGTAGCGCGCTTTAAGCGCCCCAAATGCTACAGCCATTTGCTGGGCGACGGCAAATTGCCTGTCGTAATCGGGTTCCGGGGCCGGGATCGCCATTAACCCGCGAAGCTGAAGGCCAGGAAGCGCCGCAACCTGATCCGCCAGCGCATCCAGTTCGTCCAGCGTAATGCCTGACTTGCTGTTTTCGTCACTGATATTGATTTGAATCAGCACGTTAAGCGGTGCCATATCGCCAGGGCGTTGCTCGCTCAGGCGTGTGGCAATGCGCAGGCGATCGACGGTGTGGCACCAGTCAAAATGTTCGGCGACCAGACGGCTTTTGTTCGACTGCAGCGGCCCGATAAAGTGCCATGTAAGGTCCGTATGGCCGTTTTCGCGAAAGAGGCGAATTTTCTCTACCCCTTCCTGCACGTAGTTTTCGCCGAATGCGCGCTGGCCTGCCGCGATTGCTTCTGCGATGGCGCTCGCAGGCTTGGTTTTACTGACTGCAAGCAGCGTCACTTCTTCTGAAGCACGGCCGCAACGCATTGCTGCGGCTGAGATTTTGTCCCGGATCTGTGCCAGGTTGTGCGCAATGTCGTTCATTTTCCGAGGATCGTTATATGGATATGGAAGAAATTGTGGCCCTTAGTGTAAAGCATAACGTGTCGGATCTACACCTGTGCAGTAATGCGCCGCCTCGCTGGCGACGGCGGGGCAAAATGGAGTTGGCGCCTTTTCCGGGGCCGGACGTCGTCGCGCTGATAAAAAGCTGGCTCAGCGATAAACAGCAGGTGGCATGGTGCACCTGCGGGCAGGTGGATTTTGCCGTAACGCTGCAGAATCAACAGCGCCTGCGCGGTAGCGCATTTGCTCATACGCAGGGCTGCTCGCTGGCGCTCCGGCTGCTACCGGAACACTGTCCGCAGCTGCGGTCGTTGGGTACGCCGCGGGCGTTACCCGAGCTGCTGGCCAGCGATAACGGCCTGATTCTGGTGACGGGCGCCACAGGCAGCGGTAAATCGACCACCCTTGCGGCGATGGTCGATTTTCTTAACTGCTCCAGTGACGGGCATATCCTGACCCTGGAAGATCCGGTGGAGTTTATACATCAGAGCAAGCGCAGCCTGGTCCAGCAGCGGGAGATTGGCCTGCACTGCCCGACGTTTGCCGAGGCACTTCGCGCCGCACTGCGTGAAGATCCCGACGTCATTCTGCTGGGAGAACTGCGCGACAGCGAAACTATCCGTCTTGCGCTGACGGCAGCGGAGACGGGTCATCTGGTACTGGCGACGCTACATACTCGTGGCGCGGCACAGGCCATCGAACGGCTGGTGGATGCCTTTCCCGCTCAGGAAAAAGATCCTGTGCGTAAACAGCTGGCGGGAAGCCTGTGTGCGGTGCTGGCGCAAAAGCTGGAGCGGGATAACCAGCAGGGGCGTGTTGCCCTGTTTGAACTGCTGATCAATACCCCTGCGGCGGCAAATTTGATCCGCGAAGGCAAAAGCTATCAGCTGCCCGGGGTAATTCAGACCGGGCTGCAGGCAGGGATGCAAAATTTTGAGCAGAGCCTCGCCGAGAGAAGGGCGCAGGGGCGGCTGGGGTAAACCGCGCCATACCTTGTATCCTGCGGCGCTGGCGGTAGAATCAGACTCTGACCTGCACTCACAGAAAACGGCTATGTCATCCCAACCGAATCAAAGTCTGATTGACGGCATTCGCTGTCTGCAATATCTGGTCTCCAGCGGCCGCGCCATCGGTTGTCGTGAACTTGCGCGGCTGATGGGGATCAACACCACAAGGGTGAACCGCCTGCTGATGTCGATGGCCTCCATTGGCCTGACCATGCAGGATGAACAGCGGCGCTATCTGCCCGGCCCCGGCATTCATGCCCTGGCGGCGCAGGCGATCCGGGGTTCAGAGCTGTTTTCCCGCGCGCTGCCGCAGCTGGAACGTCTGGCACCGCGCGATATCGTAGTGGCGTTGGGCGTGCTGTGGGAGGATCAGGTGATTTATATCTGGCACTCGGTGCCCGGGAGCCAGACCAGCCAGGCGTTGGCCGGTTACCATATGTTGCCTGCGTGGCAATCGGTTATTGGGATGTCACTGCTGGCCGCCGAAACGGACGCAGCATTAATACCGCGCTTTAGCCCGGAACAGTGGCAACAGCTTGCCCCACACGTTGCGCAGCAGCGCCAGCAGGGGCGAGTTATCTGGCATCATGACGACGGCGAGGTCTCAATGGCGCAGCCGGTGGGTGCCCATCATGCCGCGCTGGCGTTTGCTGGCATGTGGAATATTGACGAGCAGAGCATCCAGAGCCGTCTTGCTGCGCTGACGGCGCTCAACGGCAAACTGCTGGACATGTCGTGAGTGCGGGCACTCCTTCGGGCAGGGTTCAGTAACCCTGTTCGAAGAAGCTTTCGAGGATGATCACTGCGGAGGCGGAGTCAACGCTGCCTTTGTTGAGGGCGCGAAAACCACCATGCTCAAACAGGCCTGCGCGGGCTTCGACCGTGCTCAGGCGTTCATCGTGCAGCTTTATAGCCACGCCAAAACGACCGTGGATCTTATTGGCAAAATTACGCGCCCTGGCGGTCAGCGGCTGTTCGGTGCCATCCATGTTTAAGGGCAGACCAACGATCACGGCCTCTGGCTGCCACTCTTTTACCAGACGCTCAATCAGATTCCAGTCCGGGGTGCCGTTTTGCGCCTTGATGGCCGTCAGCGGGCGGGCGGTGCCGGTAATACGCTGACCAATCGCCACACCGATACTTTTGGTGCCGAAATCAAATGCGAGGAGAGTACCGCTCATCAGGCATGCCCCGCTACGCCAGGCATGGTCTGGATATCGATGCCAATCAGTTTTGCTGCATCACGCCAGCGATCGGCGATTGGGGTTTTAAACAGAATGTTTAAGTCCGCAGGTGCCGTCAGCCACGCGTTGTCGAGGATCTCCTGCTCAAGCTGACCTTTTTCCCATGAGGCATAGCCAAGCGCCACCAGCACGTCGGTAGGGTGGTTTTCCGTACCCAGCGTCTCCAGCACGTCGCGGGAGGTGGTGATAACGGTGTTGTCCGAAATACGGATGCTGGAAGCGAAGCCCGGCGGCGTATGCAAAATAAAGCCACGTTCTTCGGCCAGCGGGCCGCCCAGCATAACCGGTTTGTCGAGGCGAATTTCAGGCACGCGCGCGTCCTGGGAAATTTTTAACTTTTCCAGAATGCCTTCAACGGTAAGATTTTCCAGCGGTTTATTGATGATGATACCCATCGCGCCATCATCGCTGTATTCGCAGATATAAACGACTGAACGACGGAAAATCGGATCCTGGAGAGCAGGCATGGCAATAAGAAAGTGATGCTGTAAATTCATTGTCAGAGATCTGTTTCCTGGTTTAAAAAGCGACAGCACCCAGTATGCGTAGAAACCCGGATACTGTCACTAACAGTATTGGCTGTGTTATTGCTTCAGACGTTTTTCAATCGCGTCCATCAGCATGCCGGTAATAGAGACCGGGAATTCCGCTTCGATCTCGCGAATACAGGTTGGGCTGGTGACATTCACTTCCGTCAGGCGATCGCCAATGATGTCGAGGCCGACAAAGAT
Organism: Silvania sp.; assembly: GCF_051656365.1. Classification (NCBI taxonomy): domain Bacteria; kingdom Pseudomonadati; phylum Pseudomonadota; class Gammaproteobacteria; order Enterobacterales; family Enterobacteriaceae; genus Silvania; species Silvania sp. The sequence goes on from NZ_JBOGBT010000066.1 coordinate 87,032, forward strand.
AAGCCCTTTGGCCTTCAGCATTGGGCCGACGCGGCGGGCAATTTCCCAGTCGCTTTCGGTCAATGGACGCGGCTCACCGCGGCCACCGGCAGCCAGGTTCCCACGGGTTTCGCCACCCTGCGGAATACGCGCCAGGCAGTAGGGCACCGGCTCGCCGTCCACCACCAGCACGCGCTTGTCGCCATCAACAATGGCTGGAATATAGTTCTGCGCCATACAGTAGCGTGAGCCATGCTCGGTCAGGGTTTCGGCGATTACGCCCAGGTTTGGGTCACCCTCTTTGACGCGGAAAATGGACGCGCCGCCCATACCGTCCAGCGGTTTCAGGATGATATCGCCGTGCTTCTGCCAGAAGGCTTTCAGCTGGGCCTTGTTGCGCGTGACCAGCGTGTCAGGCGTCAGATCAGAGAACCAGGCGGTGTAGAGCTTCTCGTTGCAGTCACGCAGGCTCTGCGGTTTGTTAACGATCAGGGTGCCTTTCTCTTCTGCACGCTCGAGAATATAGGTGCAGTAGATAAATTCGGTGTCAAACGGCGGATCTTTACGCATCAGGATGACATCGAGTTCAGCCAGGGGCAGATCCTGCTCGGAGCCAAATTCATACCATTTATCGTAATTCTGCTCGACGTTGACGATGCGGGTGCGCGCCCGGGCTTCGCCGTTAATCAGGTAAAGGTCGCTCATCTCCATATAGTGGAGCTGATAGCCGCGACGTTGCGCTTCCAGCAGCATAGCGAAGCTGGAATCTTTCTTGATATTGATGCTTGCGATGGGGTCCATCACGATGCCGAGCTTAATCATTGTCTTCTCCGTTAATGCTTCAACCTAAATCGCCAAAACGCACCTGCAGGGCAGTGATGGCGGTCAGCGCGGTGGTTTCAGTACGCAGAACGCGGGGTCCCAACAGAATATCAGTAAACTGGTAGCGTGCGGTCATGGCGATTTCATCCGCCGACAGACCGCCTTCTGGGCCAATCAGCAGCCGCACGCGCTCAACCGGCAGCGGCAGCGTATTGATGCTGGCGCTGGCGCGGGGATGCAGGTTGAGCTTCAGGCCCTGCTCCTCTTCGGCACACCAGGCTTCGAGATCCATCGCCGGGCGGATCTCCGGAACGCGGTTGCGGCCGGACTGTTCGCAGGCGGCAACGGCGATTTTTTGCCACTGCTGGAGCTTCTTATTCAGACGTTCGGCATCCAGTTTAACGCCACAGCGCTCAGAAAAAAGTGGCGTAATGAGGCTTACACCCAGTTCGATCGATTTCTGGATAGTGAATTCCATTTTTTCGCCACGGGACATCACCTGACCCAGGTGAATATGCAGCGGCGATTCACGATCGTCGATTTCGCCACGCAGGATGCTGACCTGCACGCTTTTTTTATCGGCGCGGGTAATTTCGGCGTCAAAGACCTGGTTTGAACCATCAAACAGCTGAATCGCCTGGCCTGCGCCCATCCGCAGCACGCGGCCAACGTGGTTGGCGGCCTCTTCGGACAGGGCAATTTCACTGCCTGCGGTAATCAGTTCCGGGTGATAAATACGGGGAATGCGCATAGTCAAAGAATTCCATCGATCTGCCCCCTCAGCCCTGTGGGGAGAAGGTAAGGGCGAGGGGCGAATAAACAATTCCCGCTAGTGTAGGTTAGCTCTTTTGCGCCTGGCAAGCGCGCTGCACGTATGGGTTATGATTCCCCTGCACTTTGGCGATACGCTCATCGCGCTGACACTCCCAGTCCGTCACCGGATACAGTTTGTCCCAGGCGTTAAACAGCTGGGTTTGCTGGCGCGAGAGGGTGAGTTCATAGCGATCGCGCATATAGAAATAGGTCCGGGCGATGCTGCCGCGCGCGCGGACCGGCGGCTCGGCGAGCTTCTCTTTAAAATCTACCTTCATCGCGCACTGGCCATACTGGCCTTCGCCGCCGTTCCACTGGCTGTACATAAAGTTGCCGCGATCGCCATTCACCTCGCCCACCGCAGGCTGCAGGTTATGCATGTCGATCTCCATCTTGCGGTAGCCCGGATCGTTGTTGCAGTTTTTACGCCCGCCGTCCTGCCAGCACTGACGCTGGTGGCCGAACTGCCATGCCGGAACCACATGTTCCCATTCAATTCGGCTGGCGCGGTTCTCATTTTTACGCACTTTGTAGCCGCAGGACGCAAGATCCACGACCCCTTTTTTACCCTGCCAGTTAATTTTGCAGCCGCAGTAAAAATCGCCCGCAACGTCGGCGTTGACCTTAACGCCAGCAGCTTTGGCTTGAGAGAAACTGTTGATACCGTCGGCCAGCGCATGACCTGACAATGCCGTCGCCAGAAAGGCGACCGCGAGAGAGAAATTACGGGACATCGTGAACTCCGTGTCAAAACGAGCCCGCAACGTAGCGAATGTTGTTCTGGTATGCAATCAGTCAGATCATGAAAGTTCCTGATGATTCCGTCGGTTACTCGGCAATAAGCGGTTCACCGCACTTTACGCAGCGGTAGGTGGCTTCTTTACGCACCACCCGGTTATGACGGCGCACGGTAAGCTGGTGCAGCTGACACCCGCAGCGGTAGGGGAAGGTATTGCGTTGAACGGAATCCAGCTCGAACTGATGCGTGCGGCGCGCCGGGACGCCGAGCACCGCTTCCATCATCCACTTCCACTCTTTGCCGTGGGGGGCGACGCGACCAAAGTGCTTCCACACCAGCAGATGCGCCAGCTCGTGCGGGACCACTTCGTCGATAAAGGCCTGCTGGTTTTCCAGCAGCAGTACGGGGTTCAGGCGGATCTCGTACGCTTCCAGCCAGGCGGTTCCCGCTGCGGTGCCGCGCTGCTGCCAGACCAGTTTCGGTTCCGGGTAGTTCCGGGCGAGCTTCAGGTTAGCCTGCGCCAGTTTGTCGCGCAGGCAGCGCTTGAGAGCGTGCTGGAGCGCAATGGGAAGACGGGTTGTTTTCATAGGGGCAGAGCATAGAGCGTGCGGCGGGGCGGTGCAAGGGGCTTCCTCCCGGGCGGGAGGAAGCCTGGTCCATCAGTCGTGGGCGCCGATTTCGCGCAGCGGACGGCCTTTCATCAGGTTGCGTTCGATATGTTCCAGCGACACATGTTTGGTTTCAGGAACCAGCCACAGAGTCAGGACGATAAACAGCAGGTTCAGACCCCCATACACCCAGAAGGTGTTGGCATTGCCCAGCGTGTCGAGCATGGTCAGGAAGGTGGCGCCGACGATCATGTTGGCTATCCAGTTGGTGGCGGTGGAGCAGGTGATGCCAAAGTCGCGGCCTTTCAGAGGCTGGATCTCAGAACACAGCACCCAAATCAGCGGACCTGCGCTCATCGCAAAGCCGGTGATAAACATCAGCAGCATGCCTACCGCAAAGTACTGAGCGGTGGTTGAGTGGATGCCCATATGCATCATCGTTCCCAGCACGCCCATTCCTACCGCCATCACCAGGAAGCCCAGCGTCAGCGTTGGTTTACGGCCCCAGCGATCCACCAGGCCGATAGCGATGAAGGTCGCCAGCACGTTGGTCAGGCCGACGATCACCGTGCCCCACATCTGCTCGGTGGTGTTGGTGTATCCCGCCAGCTCAAAGATTTTGGGCGCGTAATACATGATGACGTTCATCCCGGTGAACTGCTGCATCACCTGCAGCAGCACACCGAGGAATACCGCCCGACGGAAGTTACTGTTCTCTTTAAACAGTGCCCAGCCGCTCTGCTTAACCTTCAGGCTTTCGCGAATCTCATCCAGCTCGTTTTTCGCTTCGGCACGGGTGTCACGCAGGCGCAGTAACACACGTTCTGCATCGTTAAAGCGACGTTTGGCGGCGAACCAGCGGGGGCTGTCCGGCAGGAAGAAGACGCCAATCAGCAGCAGGATCGCCGGGATTATGATCACCCCCAGCATCCAGCGCCATGCTCCGCTGTAGCTGAACGCGGTATCGGAAAGATAGGCCCCGAGAATACCGATGGTGATCATCAGCTGGTACATGGAGATCATGCTGCCGCGAATTTTCTCCGGCGCGATCTCGGACAAGTACAGCGGGGCAGTGTAAGAGGCGACCCCGACCGCCAGACCCAGCAATACGCGGGAGGCAATCAGCACTTCAACGTTAGGGGCAGCGGCGGAAAAGAGCGAGCCCGCCACGAACAGGATCGCACCAATCATCAGGCTTTTCTTACGCCCGAGTTTGAAGGAGAGCCAGCCGCTGCCGACCGCGCCGACCGCGGCACCGAACATCATCGAGCTGACCACCCACTCCTGGGTATGGGCGGTTATCTGGAATTCATCGGTAATAAAGGGCAGCGCACCGGCAATAACGCCAATATCCAGACCGAAAAGTAATCCTGCCAGTGCGGCGAGGAAGCAGACAAAAAACGTCATTGTCCTGTTGGACGTCCGCCCGTGTTTATTATTGTCAGGCATTCAGCCCTCCCTGTGGGTTAGTTGTTTTGTCATTGTAAAGATTTGATTAGGAAACAGTAAAAATATGTCAGAGAGGCGGGGGTGACAAAGAGAGTAATCCGAAAGGGCGCGGAGTTTGTCTTGATGTAAGCGATTTCAGACGGGGGAACGAGCGGCAGAAAAGCAAAAAGCCAGCACGAGGCTGGCTTTTTCACACGAGCGGTCAGTCGATTACTTCAGACCGGCTGCTTCACGCAGCTGAGCCGCTTTGTCGGTTTTTTCCCATGGGAAATGTTCACGACCAAAGTGACCGTAGGCAGCGGTTTCTTTGTAGATTGGGTGCAGCAGGTCAAGCATCTGGATCAGACCGTATGGACGCAGATCGAAGAACTCGCGCACCAGCAGGGTCAGTTGCTCCGTAGGCACTTTTTCAGTACCGAAGGTTTCAACCATGATGGAGGTTGGCTCTGCCACGCCGATGGCGTAGGACACCTGGATTTCACAGCGGTCAGCCAGGCCTGCAGCAACGATGTTTTTCGCCACATAGCGTGCTGCGTAGGCTGCAGAACGGTCAACTTTAGACGGATCCTTACCAGAGAATGCGCCGCCACCGTGACGCGCCATGCCGCCGTAGGTATCAACAATGATTTTACGACCGGTCAGGCCGCAGTCGCCCATTGGTCCACCGATAACAAAGCGGCCGGTTGGGTTGATGAAGAATTTAGTCGACGTATTCAGCCACTCGGTCGGCAGAACCGGCTTGATGATCTCTTCCATCACTGCTTCCTGCAGGGATTTCTGATCGATGTCTTCAGAATGCTGAGTCGACAGAACGACCGCATCGATACCGACAATTTTGCCGTCATCGTACTGGAAGGTGACCTGGCTTTTTGCATCCGGGCGCAGCCACGGCAGAGAGCCGTTTTTACGCACTTCAGCCTGACGCTGCACCAGACGGTGAGCATAGGTGATTGGCGCTGGCATCAGCACGTCAGTTTCGTTGGTTGCATAGCCAAACATCAGGCCCTGGTCGCCCGCACCCTGTTCCAGCGGATCGGCACGGTCAACGCCCTGGTTGATGTCCGGGGACTGTTTGCCAATGGCGCTCAGTACGGCGCACGAGTTGGCATCAAAGCCCATATCAGAATGCACATAGCCGATTTCACGCACGGTGTTACGGGTGATCTCTTCGATATCAACCCAGGCACTGGTGGTGATTTCACCGCCAACCATTACCATGCCGGTTTTGACATAGGTTTCACAGGCTACGCGCGCTTTCGGATCCTGCTCGAGGATCGCATCCAGCACCGCATCGGAGATTTGGTCAGCAATTTTATCAGGATGTCCTTCTGATACGGACTCGGACGTAAACAGGTGTTTTGCCATGTTTTAATTTACCTAAGGAGAATTTGGTTAGCTCAAACTGTTGTGTGGGATAGCCATAGCAGCGTTTTCTACCAGGACTTACAGACGATGACACTGGCAGTCTGAGTGTTAATCAGTATAGATGGATTAACATCTGGACGGCTATTTTAGGTCACTTCTTCGCCCGATTTCCAGCTTTTTTTGAATCCGCTCTCACGGCATTGAAAACCCGGCTGGAAATTTTTCCTGACGGTGCTGGCAATGCTCACATTTATATTTTGCATTTTCCCGGTCATGTCGGTATAAAACGCGGCGCGCGGCTCATACAAAAAGCACACGACGTTACTGCGTGTCGCCACTTCCAGCCGGGTAAAGCAGTGAATTTTTAGCTTTAACTTGTCGCGAGTTTACGTAAGCTTGCGTGGAGGTGAGTCGAGATAATGAACCGTCGTTTTCTGCTTAATTCGTTCTGCCCTTCAGGTCGGAACCTGTTCCCCGCCATTCGCATGTCTAATCTGCAAACCTGCCGATGTTATACCCATCTCGGCGCTTCTCAGGATTCCAGGGCCGGTATTACGCCTTGTGAAGAATGAACAAGGGCGCTCTTGTTAATACAAGAGTTTTCTCGTGGTTTCGCCGGACCTTGTCATACAGAGTTCGGATACGTGTTTTACAATGATATGAATAAGAAACCGGTCGCACGACCCGACTTTCAGCATTCTGTGCTGGATAAGTGGTCGGTTAATGGGTTGTTATCGCAGATTAACGCTGCGATAGTAGTCAACTGTTTTACACTGAATAGTCAGTTTTGAGGTTCGCTATGTCTGACGACATGTCTTCGGTTTCGCCTTCGTCAGCAGGCGAACAGGGTGTACTACGTTCTATGCAGGAGGTTGCGATGAGCTCCCAGGAAGCCAGCAAGATGCTGCGCACTTACAATATTGCCTGGTGGGGCAATAATTATTACGACGTCAACGAACTGGGCCACATCAGCGTTTGCCCTGATCCTGACGTACCGGAAGCGCGCGTCGATCTCGCCAAACTGGTGAAAGCCCGTGAAGCGCAGGGCCAGCGTTTGCCTGCACTGTTCTGCTTCCCGCAGATCCTGCAACATCGCCTGCGTTCGATTAACGCTGCCTTCAAGCGCGCGCGTGAATCCTACGGCTATAACGGCGACTATTTCCTGGTCTATCCGATCAAGGTTAATCAGCACCGTCGCGTCATTGAATCCCTGATTCACTCCGGTGAACCGCTGGGACTGGAAGCCGGTTCCAAAGCGGAACTGATGGCGGTTCTGGCCCATGCGGGCATGACCCGGTCGGTGATCGTCTGTAACGGCTATAAAGACCGTGAATACATTCGTCTGGCGCTGATTGGCGAGAAGATGGGCCACAAGGTCTATCTGGTCATCGAGAAGATGTCTGAAATCGCTATCGTACTGGACGAGGCCGAGCGCCTGAACGTGGTGCCGCGCCTTGGTGTGCGTGCGCGTCTGGCCTCCCAGGGCTCCGGTAAATGGCAGTCCTCTGGCGGTGAAAAATCCAAATTCGGCCTTGCGGCGAATCAGGTTCTGCAGCTGGTCGAAATCATGCGCGAGAAGGGGCGTCTGGACAGCATTCAGCTGCTGCATTTCCACCTCGGCTCACAGATGGCTAACATCCGCGACATCGCCACCGGCGTGCGCGAATCAGCACGCTTCTACGTTGAGCTGCACAAGCTCGGCGTCAACATTCAGTGCTTCGACGTCGGCGGCGGTCTGGGCGTAGACTATGAAGGGACCCGTTCGCAGTCTGACTGCTCGGTGAACTATGGCCTGAACGAATACGCCAACAACATCATCTGGGCGATTGGCGATGCCTGTGAAGAGAACGGTCTGCCGCACCCAACGGTGATCACCGAGTCCGGTCGCGCCGTTACCGCACACCATACCGTGCTGGTGTCGAACATCATCGGCGTTGAGCGCAACGAATATACCGAAGCGACACCGCCTGCTGACGATGCGCCGCGTGCGCTGCAAAGCATGTGGGAAACCTGGCAGGAGATGCATGAGCCGGGCACCCGTCGTTCGCTGCGCGAATGGCTGCACGACAGCCAGATGGATCTGCACGACATTCACATCGGCTACTCTTCCGGTACGTTCAGTCTGCAGGAACGCGCATGGGCAGAGCAGCTGTACCTGAACATGTGCCATGAAGTGCAGAAGCAGCTCGACCCGAGCAACCGTGCGCACCGTCCGATTATCGACGAGCTGCAGGAACGTATGGCGGACAAAATGTACGTCAACTTCTCGCTGTTCCAGTCGATGCCGGATGCCTGGGGTATCGATCAGCTGTTCCCGGTGATGCCGCTGGAAGGGCTGAATCAGATCCCTGAGCGCCGTGCGGTGCTGCTGGATATCACCTGCGATTCTGACGGGGCTATCGATCACTACATTGATGGGGACGGTATCGCGACCACCATGCCAATGCCGGAGTACGACCCGGAGAACCCGCCAATGCTGGGCTTCTTTATGGTTGGTGCGTATCAGGAAATTCTGGGCAATATGCACAACCTGTTCGGTGATACCGAGGCGGTTGACGTGTTTGTCTTCCCTGACGGCAACGTGGAAGTTGAACTCTCTGACGAGGGTGACACCGTGGCGGATATGCTGCAGTACGTTCAGCTCGATCCGAAAAAACTGCTGACCCAGTTCCGCGATCAGGTGAAAAAGACCGATCTGGACGCCGCGTTGCAGCAGCAGTTCCTGGAAGAGTTCGAAGCCGGGCTGTACGGATACACGTATCTGGAAGACGAGTAAGCTTTGATGCCCGGTGGCGCTGCGCTGACCGGGCCTGCGAGTTATACTCACTTGAACCCGTATGAATTAGCGGCGATAATTCGCCGCAACAGCACTATTCGAATCAATCCCTTCCTCGTCGGGCTTAACGACGCGGAAGGGATTTTTTTTCATCTATTTTTAATGCACCGACGTTATAAAGAGGTCAGGACATGAGCACTTTAGGTCATCAGTACGATAACTCTCTGGTATCTAACGCTTTTGGATTTTTACGCCTTCCAATGAACTTCCAGCCGTACGACAGTGATGCGGACTGGGTGATCACCGGCGTGCCGTTTGATATGGCGACCTCCGGTCGCGCCGGTGGCCGCCACGGCCCGGCAGCTATCCGCCAGGTTTCCACTAACCTGGCCTGGGAGCATAACCGCTTCCCGTGGAACTTCGACATGCGCGAGCGCCTGAACGTGGTTGACTGCGGTGACCTGGTGTATGCCTTTGGCGATGCGCGTGAAATGAGTGAAAAGCTGCAGGCCCACGCAGAGAAACTGCTGGCTGCCGGTAAGCGCATGCTCTCTTTCGGCGGTGACCATTTTGTTACGCTGCCACTGCTGCGCGCCCATGCGAAGCACTTCGGTAAAATGGCGCTGGTGCACTTCGATGCCCATACCGACACTTACGCGAACGGCTGCGAATTCGACCACGGCACCATGTTCTTCACCGCACCGAACGAAGGCCTGATCGATCCGAACCACTCCGTGCAGATCGGCATTCGTACCGAGTTTGATAAAGACAACGGTTTTACGGTGCTGGACGCCTGCCAGGTGAACGATCGCGGCGTGGACGACATCATCGCTCAGGTGAAGCAGATTGTCGGCGACATGCCGGTTTATCTGACCTTCGACATCGACTGTCTGGATCCGGCGTTTGCTCCGGGTACCGGCACGCCGGTGATCGGTGGCCTGACTTCCGACCGCGCCATTAAGCTGGTACGCGGTCTGAAAGATCTGAACATCGTCGGTATGGATGTGGTGGAAGTGGCGCCGGCTTACGATCAGTCTGAGATCACTGCGCTGGCTGCAGCGACGCTGGCACTGGAAATGCTGTACATCCAGGCAGCGAAAAAAGGCGAGTAAGTGATGAGGCAGGCCGGGTAGCAGTTAGCGTTGCCCGGCCTGTTTTGACGTTACTTGATGCCGTCTGCGGACATACGATCGCGAATATGCTGCGCACGCTCTGCAGAGGCAGGGTGGTCGTCAAACATTGAGCTTTGACGGCCCGCTTCCTGCTGTGCCAGCTTTTCGAAGCTGGTGGCTAAGCCCGACGGGTTAATGCCGCGTTTGCGCAACAAATCGTAAGAGTAGTCATCGGCCTCAGCCTCCTGACGCTGGGAGAACTGAGAGTTGACCAGTTTTTCGCCCAGATCGCCAAGCTGCGACTGAGACAGGCTCCCGACAATCCCCCCGGCAGAAGCGGCCGCGACGCGAACGGCGTTGGTCCCGAGCGCAACCTGCATGCCTTTCTTCACGTGGCCCAGCGCGACGTGCCCCATTTCATGGCCAATCACCGCTTCGACTTCGTTGTCGGTCATCATATCCATCAGCCCGCTGTAGACGCGGATACAGCCGTTCGCCATTGCAAAGGCGTTAACGTCTTTCGCCATGTAAACCTTATAGTTCACCGGCTGGCCGTTGATGTTGTCGCCCAAAGCAGATGAAATCTTGTTCAGACGTTGAGCGTAAGTGCTGCTCGCCGGGGCGATAGTGGCTTTCCCGTCCATCTCCTTACAGGCTTCATCACTTAACGCTTTGACCTGAGCATCGCTCAAGGTGTAAGCCTGAAAGGCCTCAGCACCGGAGCTCATCAGCCCGCCAGAGTCCATATTTTGACACCCGCTAAGCAGGAGTGTCGTTCCCAGAGCCAGCACAATTGCACGCATTTTCATTATGTTGCTTCCGTACCCGTTAAACTCGATAAATTGCGAACGTTCTCCCTGCCGTCAGGCCGGAGTTTCACTCAGTATAAAGAATATAATCCACCGCGAGCGAGAAGATTGCGCAACGTGCGAGGCTGTTCCAGAGATTTCTTAACCGGCAAAAGAATGGTCCATGTACATGCTTTGTCGCTTGGGTTACATTGTTGGCACTTTTTTCCGGCGTAGCCCAAAACGCGCTGTCGTCAAGCCGAAACGGGTATGGCCATCAACATCCGATCTGGAGTCAAAATGTCCTCACGTAAAGAGCTTGCCAATGCTATTCGTGCGCTGAGCATGGATGCTGTACAAAAAGCCAAATCCGGTCACCCGGGCGCCCCGATGGGCATGGCTGACATCGCCGAAGTCCTGTGGCGTGAATTCCTGAATCACAACCCGCAAAACCCAGCCTGGGCAGACCGTGACCGCTTCGTGCTGTCTAACGGCCACGGCTCAATGCTGATTTACAGCCTGCTGCACCTCACAGGTTATGCCCTGCCAATTGAAGAGCTGAAAAACTTCCGTCAGCTGCACTCCAAAACCCCAGGTCACCCGGAAGTGGGTTACACCGCAGGCGTTGAAACCACCACCGGCCCGCTGGGTCAGGGTATTGCCAACGCAGTGGGTATGGCGATTGCTGAGAAGACGCTGGCGGCGCAGTTCAACCGTCCGGGTCATGACATTGTTGACCACTTCACCTATGCGTTCATGGGCGATGGCTGCATGATGGAAGGCATTTCTCACGAAGTGTGCTCCCTGGCAGGTACCCTGAAGCTGGGCAAACTGGTTGCGTTCTATGACGACAACGGCATCTCCATCGACGGTCACGTTGAAGGCTGGTTCACTGACGATACCGCAGCACGTTTCGAAGCCTACGGCTGGCACGTGGTCCGTGGCGTTGACGGTCATGACGCGGATTCCATCAAACGTGCAGTAGATGAAGCGCGCGCTGTGACGGACAAACCGTCCCTGCTGATGTGCAAAACCATCATCGGTTTCGGTTCCCCGAACAAAGCCGGTACCCACGACTCCCACGGTGCACCGCTGGGCGACGCAGAGATCGAACTGACCCGCGAAGCTCTGGGCTGGAAACACCCTGCATTCGAAATCCCGTCTGAGATTTACGCCCAGTGGGATGCGAAAGAAGCCGGTCAGGCGAAAGAGTCTGCCTGGAACGAGAAATTCGCCGCCTACTCGAAAGCCTTCCCACAGGAAGCGGCTGAATACACCCGTCGTATGAAAGGCGATATGCCATCAGACTTCGACGCAAAAGCGAACGAGTTCATTGCTAAGCTGCAGGCTAATCCGTCTAAGATTGCCAGCCGTAAAGCGTCTCAGAATGCGATCGAAGCCTTCGGTCCCTGGCTGCCAGAATTCCTGGGCGGCTCCGCTGACCTGGCCCCGTCTAACCTGACGATCTGGTCTGGTTCTAAAGCGATCAACGAAGATGCTGCCGGTAACTACATCCATTACGGTGTGCGTGAATTCGGTATGACCGCGATTGCGAACGGTATCACCCTGCACGGTGGTTTCCTGCCGTACACCTCTACCTTCCTGATGTTCGTGGAATATGCCCGTAACGCGGTGCGTATGGCTGCGCTGATGAAACAGCGTCAGGTGATGGTCTATACCCACGACTCCATCGGTCTGGGTGAAGATGGTCCAACTCACCAGCCGGTTGAGCAGGTGGCTTCTCTGCGTGTGACCCCGAACATGTCCACATGGCGTCCATGTGACCAGGTTGAATCCGCCGTCGCGTGGAAATACGGTGTGGAGCGTAAGGACGGCCCAACCGCTCTGATCCTCTCCCGTCAGAACCTGGCGCAGCAGGATCGTACCGACGCGCAACTGGCGAACATCGCGCGCGGGGGTTACGTGCTGAAAGATTGCGACGGTCAGCCGCAGGTGATCTTTATCGCTACCGGTTCTGAAGTTGAACTGGCGGTTGCTGCCTGGGATCAGCTGGCAGGCGAAGGCGTGAAAGCGCGCGTGGTCTCCATGCCGTCTACCGACGCATTCGACAAGCAGGACGCGGCTTACCGTGAATCCGTACTGCCGAAAGCGGTTTCCGCTCGTGTGGCAGTGGAAGCGGGTATCGCTGACTACTGGTTCAAATACGTGGGCCTGAACGGCGCTATCGTCGGCATGACCACCTTCGGTGAGTCTGCTCCGGCTGAGCAGCTGTTCGAAGAGTTCGGCTTCACCGTTGAGAACGTGGTCGCGAAAGCGAAAGAACTGCTGTAATCCGGTTTACGGCATAAGACGGGTCGCTTCGGCGGCCCGTTTTTAATTAAAAGATAATTTATTTTTGTTCTGGCAAGCACTTAATTGATAAGTGCATCACAGATCTTGTATTTGGTAATTTGGTATATTTGTGGGTGGAATCACATTATGCTGGTTGCATTTTTAATAATAACTTTCAACTTATTGTTTTTAATCGTTTTGTAAAACCCCCTCCTTCGCTGTCTCTGTTTTTCCTCTCAATTGATTTAATTTTGCCGCACGAGTATTTTATTTTCACCGATACGTTGTACCCTAAAAATAAAATAAGGATGGCTTATGCGGTTGATTGATTATTTTCCTGAGAAATCCATTTCAATAAAACAGTCGGCAAAAGACTGGCAGGAAGCCGTTGATTATTCCATGGCCTCATTGCTGACGCATCATTTTGTCAATGCCAATTATATTCAGGCTATCAAAGATTCAACTATCAACAATGGTCCTTACTATATTCTTGCGCCTGGTGTGGCGATGCCACACGCGAGACCAGAATGTGGTGCATTAAAAACAGGCATGTCGTGACGCTATTAAAACAGGAAGTCCAGTTTGTCGAAGATGATGAACCTGTAAAATTATTAATTGGTTTGTCAGCGGCAGATGCTGATTCGCATATCGGCGCTATCCAGGCATTAAGCGAATTGTTATGTGAAGAGGAAACACTGGTTGCATTGTTAAATGCCAAATCAGAAAAACAGTTGGCGGATATTCTCGCTCGCACATAATTACTCTCTCCTTAACAGGATATTCTTATGGAACACAAGTCTGCTCGTGCAAAGGTCCAGGCTTTTGGGGGCTTTTTGACTGCAATGGTCATACCCAATATTGGTGCTTTTATTGCGTGGGGTTTAATTACTGCATTGTTTATTCCGACCGGCTGGATGCCTAATGAGCATTTCGCCAAAATTGTCGGGCCGATGATTACCTATTTATTACCGGTAATGATTGGTTCTACCGGCGGGCATCTGGTGGGGGGCAAGCGTGGGGCGGTGATGGGGGGAATTGGCACTATCGGCGTGATTATTGGCGCAGATATCCCGATGTTCCTCGGCTCCATGATCATGGGGCCGCTCGGCGGTCTGGTCATCAAACACATCGATCGCCTGCTGGACAAGCGCATCCCCGCTGGTTTTGAGATGGTGATTAATAATTTCTCGCTCGGCATTGCCGGTATGCTTCTGTGCCTGCTGGGCTTTGAAGTGATTGGACCGGCCGTTCTCATTGCCAACAATTTTGTGAAGGAGTGTATTGAATCGCTGGTACAGGCAGGGTATCTGCCGCTGCTGTCATTGATCAATGAGCCGGCGAAAATACTCTTTCTGAACAACGCTATCGATCAGGGCGTTTACTATCCGCTGGGGATGCAACAAGCCTCCGAGACCGGCAAATCCATTTTCTTTATGGTGGCCTCTAACCCGGGTCCTGGTTTAGGCCTGTTGCTGGGTTTTGCGGTATTTGGCAAAGGGATGGCAAAAAGGTCTGCACCAGGCGCGATGATTATCCACTTCCTGGGCGGGATCCATGAGCTCTACTTCCCCTATGTGCTGATGAAACCGTTAACGCTCATCGCCATGATTGCTGGCGGCATGAGCGGGACATGGGTATTTAATCTGTTAGGTGGCGGGTTGGTTGCGGGTCCAAGCCCGGGGTCTATTTTCGCCTACCTGGCATTGACGCCAAAAGGCTCTTTCCTCGCCACCATTGCAGGTGTGACGGCGGGAACTCTGGTGACCTTTGCTATTACGTCTGTCATCCTGAAAATGGAAAAGAATAGCGAAACCGAAACTGAAGATACCTTTAATGATTCAGCACAAGCCGTAAAGGAAATGAAGCAGGAAGGGAAACTTTCCTTGCGCAGGGTAAAACGCATTGCCTTTGTTTGTGATGCCGGAATGGGCTCCAGTGCAATGGGGGCGACAACATTCCGTAAACGCCTGGAAAAAGCAGGGCATACAATTAATGTTACGCATTATGCTATCGAAAATGTTCCTGATGATGCAGATATTATTGTCACCCATGCCAGCCTGGAAGGGCGCGTTAAACGCGTCAGTGATAAACCTTTAGTATTAATAAAAAACTATATTGGTGACCCACTCCTTGACGATTTGTTTAAACAACTGACCGTTAACTAGCATTCTTGTTTCTGGAGCGAAAATGAAAACGAAAGTTGCTGCAATATATGGCAAGCGGGATGTTCGTATCCGTGAGTTTGAATTGCCTGATATTACTGAAAATGAACTGCTGGTCAGCGTTATTTCCGATAGCGTATGTTTATCCACCTGGAAAGCTGCCGCATTAGGCAGTGAGCATAAACGTGTCCCCGACGATTTAGAAAACCATCCCGTAATTACTGGCCACGAATGTGCCGGGATTATCGTCGAGGTTGGCAAAAATTTGACCGGGAAATATAAAAAAGGGCAGCGCTTTGTTTTACAACCCGCGATGGGATTACCAAGTGGTTATTCGGCTGGATATAGCTACGAATGTTTCGGTGGTAACGCAACATATATGATTATCCCGGAGATCGCCATCAATCTCGGGTGTGTTTTACCCTATCACGGCTCCTATTTTGCGGCGGCATCGCTGGCGGAACCGATGTGCTGCATCATTGGCGCTTATAATGCCAATTACCATACGACCCCCTATGTTTATGAACACCGGATGGGGGTTAAACCCGGCGGCAATATTGCGCTTTTAGCCTGCGCAGGACCGATGGGGATAGGCGCGATTGATTATGCCATTAATGGTGGACTCCAGCCTGCACGCGTGGTGGTGGTGGATATTGATGAAACACGCCTGGCGCAGGCCAGGACATTGTTGCCCGTTGAGCTGGCGGCACAGAAAGGCATTGAGCTTATCTATGTAAACACATCGGGGATAAGCAGTCCTGCCGCTGAGCTGCGGGCATTAACCAACGATGCCGGATTTGATGATGTCTTTGTCTATGCCGCCGTTCCGGCAGTGATTGAGATGGCTGACGAGCTTCTGGCGGAAGATGGCTGTCTGAACTTCTTTGCCGGGCCAACGGATAACCAATTTAAGGTGCCGTTTAATTTTTACAACGTGCATTACAACAGCACCCATGTGGTGGGAACATCCGGCGGCTCAACGGATGATATGAAAGAGGCGATTGCGCTGAGCGCAACCGGGCAACTTCAGCCGTCATTTATGGTGACCCATATTGGTGGGCTTGATGCAGTACCGGATACCGTTCTTAATTTGCCGGACATTCCCGGTGGCAAAAAGCTGATCTATAACGGCGTGACGATGCCCCTGACGGCAATTAGTGATTTCGCCGAAAAAGGAAAAACCGATCCGTTATTCAGAGAGCTGGCGCATCTGGTTGCGCAGACGCAGGGCATCTGGAACGAGAAGGCGGAACGCTATCTGCTGGCACAATTCGGGGTAGACATCGGGGAGGCGGCGGCATGAAGTCTCTGGCATGGCCGCTATTTAGCGTAACGGAGCAGGCAGCGCTGGCTGCCTGGCCGCAGACCGGGTGCGGTGATAAGAACAAAATCGACGGACTGGCTGTCAGCGCGATGCGCACTGCGTTAAATGAGATTGCTATCCGTGGGCGGATCGTCATCGGTGAAGGGGAGATCGATCATGCACCGATGTTATGGATTGGGGAGGAGGTCGGAAACGGCGCTGGGCCAGAGGTGGACATCGCGGTCGATCCTATTGAAGGCACCCGGATGGTGGCGATGGGGCAAAGCAATGCCCTGGCGGTGATGGCATTTGCTCCACGGGGAAGCCTGCTGCACGCGCCTGATATGTATATGAAAAAACTGGTTGTTAATCGCTCGGCAGTGGGCGCTATTGACCTGGCATTACCTCTGGCAGATAACCTGCGCAATGTGGCGCAGGCGCTGGGTAAGCCTCTTGATCGGCTTCGTATGGTAACGCTGGATAAACCGCGATTGCAGAAGGCCATTGCCGAGGCGACCCAGCTTGGTGTTAAGGTTTTTGCCCTTCCCGATGGCGATGTAGCCGCCAGTGTGCTGACCTGTTTGCAGGAGAATCCTTACGACCTGATGTACACCATTGGCGGCGCGCCGGAAGGGGTGATCTCGGCGTGTGCGGTAAAAGCGCTGGGCGGCGATATGCAGGCGGCACTCATCGATTTTTGCGAAGCGAAAGGGGATAGCGCAGAAAACCGGCTGATCGCTATGCAAGAGCATCAACGCTGTGTGGAGATGGGCGTGGAGGTTAATCGCGTCTACTCACTTGTTGAACTGGTGAGAGGGGAGGACATCCTCTTCAGTGCGACCGGCGTAACGGGGGGCGATCTCGTCAATGGGATCCAACAGGCAGCGAAGGGTGTGCGTACGCAAACTTTACTGATCGGCGGCGCAGATCGAACGTGTAATATAATAGACTCCCTGCATTCCTGATGATTTCTCGAGAAACGAATGACGAAGCTGACAGAAGATGATGTGCTTGAGCAACTGGACGCTCAAAGCAACTTACTCTCATTTATGACCACGGCACATGACATTTTGTCGTTGGGCATTAAGCGTTTTCTGCCGTCGTTGTTTGTCGATAACGATGAAGAGATTTTGGAATATGCAGTGAAGCCGTTACTGGCACAGAGCGGGCCGCTTGACGATATCGACGTTGCTTTACGCCTGATTTATGCGCTGGGGAAAATGGATAAATGGCTCTACGCGGATATCACCCATTTTTCCCAGTTTTATCAGTATCTAAAAGAACAGGATCAGATCCCCGGTTTTGCCGATGAGATTACCTGGGATTTTATCAGCAACGTGAACAGCATTACCCGGAATGCCACCTTATATGGCGCGCTAGAGTCGATGAAATTTGCTGACTTTGCCGCGTGGTCGGAGGTGCGCTTTGCCGGAATGGTGAAGACGGCAATGACGCTGGCGGTAGCGACAATTTATAAGGAATTAACGCCGTGAATATTGGACTGATGGTCAATGGACTGCACGTTGAAGCGTATTATCCGGATGATGAAATAGAGAAGGTTCACAAGCCCATATTGCAAAAGCTGGCTGACATTCATTCTGCTCATCCTGAACGACGCACAATTGTTTTTCTCAGCGCCCCGCCAGGCACAGGAAAGTCCACCCTGACGACCTTCTGGGAATTTCTCTCCCGCCAGGATCCTGACCTGCCGGAGATTCAGACCCTGCCAATGGATGGTTTTCATCACTACAACAGCTGGCTGGATGCGCACAACCTGCGCCCTTATAAAGGTGCGCCGGAAACCTTTGATGTTGAAAAACTTGCGCAAAATCTGCAACAGGTGAAAGAGGGGAAGGGGAGCTGGCCACAGTATGATCGGCAAAAGCACGATCCGGTTGAAGATGCCGTTACGATAACGGCGCCAGTCGTGATTGTGGAAGGAAACTGGTTACTGCGGGATGACGAAAGGTGGAGCGCGTTAACACCGTTCTGCGATTATTCGTTATTCATCTGCGCCCCGGCCAGTGCGCTGCGGACGCGACTGATCGATCGGAAACGGGCGGGAGGCTTATCGCAAGCCGATGCGGAAGCGTCTTATGCACGCACCGACGGCCCGAATGTGCAGCAGGTTTTAGAGAACAGCCTGCCTGCCGACCTTATGCTGGAGATGACACCGGAAGGTGAGTATCGGCTTGTGTGAGCGTTCGGTTGTGTAAGTGCACCACGCGCGCGAAATGACGCTGTGTAAAGGCAGCGTCATGACTGATCGCAACCACGCTGGTTCCTCGCCCACGACAGACCGCCAGCCAGTGTTCAAATACCGCCAGCCAGTGCGTATCAAAATCCCGGCTGGGTTCGTCCAGCAGCATAACCTCCGGCGCCATCGCTTCCAGACTGGCGACCGCCACCATCCGCCGCTGCGCGGTGTGCAGATCCAGCGGATGCGCGTCGGCAACGTCCTCTAACTGGCAGAGCTGCAGTGCGGCCTGGGTACGGCGTGCAATGTCTTCTGCAGGTAACTTTTGCAGCTTCAAACCGAATGCTATTTCTTCGGTGACGTTGCTGTGGAAGATCTGGTTTTCCGCCTCCTGAAACAGCACACCAAAGTGACGAGCGCGCTGACGGTTTTTAAGC
This sequence comes from Silvania sp., assembly GCF_051656365.1. Classification (NCBI taxonomy): domain Bacteria; kingdom Pseudomonadati; phylum Pseudomonadota; class Gammaproteobacteria; order Enterobacterales; family Enterobacteriaceae; genus Silvania; species Silvania sp. Next base: position 105,874 of record NZ_JBOGBT010000066.1, read on the forward strand.
CGTGCGATCGGTTCACCTTTGAAGGCCACCGCGCCGGAAGAAGGGGAGAGCAGTCCCGCCATAATGCGCAGCAGCGTGGATTTCCCCGCGCCGTTATCGCCCGTTAACGCCAGCCATTCGCCCGCTCTCAGTTCAAGCGAGATCTCGCGCAGGCAGTCATCAGCCGCGTTCGGCCAGCGATAGGTGACCTGGTCCAGAGTTAACATAGGGGAAATAGCGCTCCGTCGCGCAGCTGCCACGCCTGCTGGCAGTGGTTGATAAAGGGAGAGGGATTGCGCTCGAAAAGCACAATCAGCGAACGGTGCTCTTGCGCCCAGTGTGCCAGCCGTTCCAGCAGCTGGTCGGTGGCCTGCGCCGTCAGTCGACTGAACGCTTCATCGAGGATTAACAGCTCAGGTATCATGGCGAGCGCGCTGGCGATCACCACGCGCTGGGTTTCGCCGCCGGACAGCGTGCCGGGATGGCGATGGCGCAGCGGCAGACAGTCTGTCAGCGTGAGCACGGCATCAATACGGCGCAGGATTTCTGCCTCGTCCAGGCACAGGTTTTCCGGGCCAAAAGCCACTTCCTCCTCCACGCTGAACGTACAGCCGGAAAGCTGCAGATAGGGCGATTGCTGCACCAGCTGGATGGCGGGGGATTGCTCCACCAGCGTCAACTGGCCGACAGGGTTACCCAGCAGGATGCCTTTGCCCTCAATATCACCGGGAAGAAAATCCGGATACCAGCCGGCCATCAGTTGGGCGAGGGTACTTTTCCCGCTGCCGTTATCGCCAAAAATCGCCACCATCCCCGGTTCGGAATAGTTGAAATCAAAGCAGGAAGGCGTGCGCGTGGCGTGAGTAGGAAGATAGCGAAACTGTTCTAGCGTAACCATATCCAGACCCCTGTCTCCGCGACTATCAGCAGGAGCATGCCGTAGCGCGCCATACGTTGTAAGACGCTGTCCTGTGGTGCCCACAGCGTGGTGCGTCTGCGATGCAGGCGAAAGCCGCGCATATCCAGCGCCGCGCCGCGAACGGCTAAATCGTTCAGTGCATTATGGGTGAGCGGCACAATCAGCGCAGGCATTGCGCGCAGGCGCTGATGCCAGGCTTCATCCAGCGGCACGCCGCGGGCGCGTTGGGCTTCATAAATAATGGCCAGCTGGCGCTTAAGCTGTTCGACCACCAGCAGCGGGCCGGCAAACAGGTAAGCCATCCCCGGCGGCAGGCGCGAGGCGAAGAGCGCCCGGATAAATCGCTGCACCGGCACATACGCCATCCACAGCTGCGACGTCGACACAATCGCCAGAATGCGTAGCCACAGGGTGATGGCATGCGCCCAACGCTGCGGATCGCGAGGCTGGCCGCTGATCCACTCCGTCAGCCAGCCGCCATGCACCAGCCACAGCCCCGTGCCCAGAGAGAGCATCAGCCAGGCAACGTATTTTGCCCGTTGACGCGTCGGTTTCTGCACCAGCAGGCAAAGGAAAGTGGCCGCACTGTAAACCGGCAACAGGGTCTGGGCAGGCAGCAATAATGTGCTGCTTGCGGCCAGCGCCCATAGCGTTAACGACGTAAACGGGTGCATTTAGCGCACTGCTGACATCGTCGGGAACTGGCGAGTAGTGCGCAATGGCAGCTGGCGCAGCAACATCCAGACCAGTACCGCCGTCAGGATCTTATCGACCAGATTGGCGCCCAGCACGGTAATGGCGACAGACTCCACCAGGCCCTGGCCGACGGAATGCATCCAGGCGACAAACAGATCGGCACCGCTGCCGGTTACGCCACCAAAGAGCGCGGTGCGTAACGGCACCGCAACCACCGTGACCGCCAGAGTAATAATGACCCCGCTGACGACCACTTTTGGCAGGGTACGGAACCAGCCCGCGCGCGCCAGCCAACCGGCAACCAGGCCGATCACCATCGCCACTGGCGCAAAGGCGGCGGCAATCGGATCGGTTAACAGTCCCCAGAGCAAATTGGTCAGCAGCCCGGTTAGCATGCCAATCACCGGGCCGAGCAGCACCGCGCTGATTAAGGTGCCGATGGAGTCGAGAAAAATAGGGAGTTTGAGCATGCTAATCAGCTGTCCCCCCACCATATTGATGGCAATAGCGATCACGATCAGAACTAAAGACTGACTGGAAAACGGGCGACGCGCCATTAGAGCACCTCTTATTGTGTTGTCGATTAACGGGATGAGATATGCAGTTCGTCATAGCCGGAAAGGGCGCAGGGCTGGCGGCTAAACGCCAGCGCATCCAGCTCGCCAATCACCAGCTCAAGGGTGGTGCGCACGGTGCAGCCTGGCATCATGTGCCCACCCAGCATTGCCCCTTGCGGGTCAGAGACGCTGAGGTGCAGATGTTCGCCGGTCAGCTCAAGTGTGCCATTGAGTGAGATCACCTCGAACGTGCCCGTCAACTGCGTGGTGGCGTCCTGTCCGGCGTAGCGCAGGGCAACGTCTGTCAGGCTCCCGGTACATCCGGCAATCCAGGCGGCGCGGAGCTGGTGCTGCTGCACAAAGGTGTGTAATCCGGTAAAGACTTCCTGGCCGGGAAGCAGACGAAGCGCATAAAACCGCGCTGCGGAGGAAGAAAAATGAAGCATAGTCATACGTTGCAGGACTCCGAGACTCGGACGTGGCGCAGATGATATCCACGCGGGCTGATCGGCTTTCTGATATAAATCAGGATTTACGCCGCGGCAACGAAAAGATATTGCTACGCTTATGCGCGATTCTGGAATATGGAATAAAATCCGTGATAATCAGCTGTGAAATGTGACGTGCGTCATATAGCTGGCTTATTGGTCTGGACAGTCATTCCCTTTATTCCTGGTTTCGCCTATTCTAGCTGAAGCGTTTCAGTCGATTAAATGTTCGACAATTGACCAATCAGTTGGAGTTTGTGACAGGCGAGGATTCCCCTCGGCGCGCTGCTGGATTACTCTGTCAGCCACCTAAAATCAGGGAAAGCCTTGCAGGAGACTTATGACCGTACGCGTAGCGATAAATGGCTTCGGTCGCATCGGACGCAACGTGGTTCGTGCTTTGTATGAATCCGGGCGTCGTGCGGAAATCACCGTGGTGGCAATCAATGAACTGGCGGATGCTACGGGCATGGCGCATTTATTGAAATATGACACCAGCCATGGACGCTTTGCCTGGGATGTTCGTCAGGAAAGAGAGCAACTGCTCGTTGGCGACGACGTGATTCGCATCCTGCATGAACCGACGATCGAGGCACTACCCTGGCGTGAACTGGGTGTGGATGTGGTTCTCGACTGCACCGGCGTCTACGGCAATCGCGAACACGGCGAGGCCCATCTGGCGGCTGGCGCGAGGAAAGTGCTCTTTTCACATCCTGGCAGCCACGATCTCGACGCCACTGTGGTTTACGGCGTCAATCACCATGAGCTGCACGCGGAACACCGCATTGTCTCCAACGCCTCTTGCACGACCAACTGTATTATTCCGGTCATCAAACTGCTGGACGATGCCTATGGCATTGAGTCGGGTACGGTTACTACGATCCATTCCGCGATGCACGATCAGCAGGTCATTGACGCATACCATCCGGACCTGCGACGCACGCGTGCAGCGAGTCAGTCGATCATCCCGGTGGATACCAAACTGGCGGCCGGCATTACCCGAATTTTCCCCCAGTTTCATGACCGTTTTGAAGCCATTGCCGTGCGTGTCCCGACCATCAACGTCACGGCAATCGACCTCAGCGTTACCGTGAAGAAACCGGTAAAAGCCTGCGAGGTCAACCTGTTGCTGCAAAAAGCGGCGCAGCAAGCATTTCATGGTATAGTTGACTATACGGAATTACCGTTGGTCTCAATAGATTTTAACCACGATCCGCACAGCGCCATTGTTGATGGCACGCAAACGCGCGTGAGTGGGGCGCACCTGATCAAAACGCTGGTCTGGTGCGACAACGAATGGGGCTTTGCTAACCGGATGCTCGACACCACGTTAGCAATGGCTGCACAAGGTTTCAGGTAAGACGCGTCGTGCGTCTGCAAAACTTTAGAATCAATGAGAGGATTCACCATGTCTGTAATTAAGATGACCGATCTGGATCTGGCAGGTAAACGCGTTTTCATCCGTGCAGATCTGAACGTACCGGTTAAAGATGGGAAAGTCACCAGCGATGCGCGTATCCGTGCCTCTCTGCCAACCATCGAACTGGCGCTCAAGCAGGGTGCAAAAGTGATGGTCACCTCCCACCTGGGTCGTCCGACCGAAGGCGAGTACAACGAAGAATTCTCTCTGTTGCCGGTTGTTAATTACCTGAAAGACAAACTGTCCAGCCCGGTACGTCTGGTTAAAGACTACCTGGACGGCGTTGAAGTCGCTGCGGGTGAACTGGTTGTTCTGGAAAACGTTCGCTTTAACAAAGGCGAGAAGAAAGACGACGAAGCCCTGTCCAAAAAATACGCTGCACTGTGCGACGTGTTTGTCATGGACGCCTTCGGTACGGCTCACCGTGCACAGGCTTCTACTCACGGTATCGGTAAATTCGCAGACGTTGCTTGCGCAGGTCCACTGCTGGCTGACGAACTGGAAGCACTGGGTAAAGCGCTGAAAGAGCCTGCTCGTCCAATGGTGGCTATCGTTGGTGGTTCTAAAGTTTCTACCAAACTGACCGTTCTGGATTCCCTGTCTAAAATTGCTGACCAGCTGATCGTCGGTGGTGGTATTGCCAACACCTTCGTTGCCGCTCAGGGCCACAACGTGGGCAAATCCCTGTACGAAGCTGACCTGGTTGACGAAGCAAAACGCCTGCTGACCACTTGCGATATCCCGGTTCCGACTGACGTTCGCGTGGCAACAGAGTTTTCTGAAACCGCAACCGCAGAGCTGAAATCTGTTGCTGACATCAAAGATGAAGAGCAGATTCTTGACCTGGGCGACGTTTCTGCAGAGAAACTGGCTGCCATCCTGAAAGACGCAAAAACCATTCTGTGGAACGGTCCGGTTGGCGTGTTCGAATTCCCTAACTTCCGCAAAGGTACTGAAATCGTGGCTAACGCGATTGCAGACAGCGAAGCCTTCTCTATCGCTGGCGGCGGTGACACCCTGGCAGCTATCGATCTGTTCGGTATTTCCGACAAGATCTCCTACATCTCCACTGGCGGCGGCGCATTCCTCGAATTCGTGGAAGGCAAAGTTCTGCCGGCAGTAGCGATGCTCGAAGAGCGCGCTAAGAAGTAAGCCATTTCAGGGCAGGGAAACCTGCCCAATTTTCAGCGCGCTTTTAAGAGCACGCCCCTTTCCAAGGCCGAAGATACAGGACTCGTAACATGTCTAAAATTTTTGATTTCGTAAAACCTGGCGTGATCACCGGTGATGACGTTCAGAAAGTGTTCCAGGTAGCTAAAGAAAACAACTTTGCTCTGCCAGCCGTTAACTGCGTGGGTACCGACTCCATCAACGCCGTTCTGGAAACCGCAGCCAAAGTTAAAGCACCCGTTATCGTACAGTTCTCTAACGGCGGCGCGGCGTTCATCGCGGGTAAAGGCGTGAAAACTGACGTTCCTCAGGGTGCAGCAATCCTGGGCGCAATCTCTGGCGCACATCACGTTCACCAGATGGCTGAGCACTACGGTGTTCCGGTTATCCTGCACACTGACCACTGCGCGAAGAAACTGCTGCCGTGGATCGACGGTCTGCTGGACGCGGGTGAAAAACACTTCGCGGCTACCGGTAAGCCACTGTTCTCTTCTCACATGATCGACCTGTCTGAAGAGTCTCTGGAAGAGAACATCGAGATCTGCTCTAAATATCTGGCGCGCATGTCCAAAATGGACATGACTCTGGAAATCGAACTGGGTTGCACCGGTGGTGAAGAAGACGGCGTGGACAACAGCCACATGGACGCTTCTGCCCTGTACACTCAGCCAGAAGACGTTGATTACGCTTACACCGAGCTGAGCAAAATCAGCCCACGTTTCACTATCGCAGCTTCCTTCGGTAACGTACACGGTGTGTACAAGCCAGGCAACGTGGTACTGACCCCAACTATCCTGCGCGACTCTCAGGACTATGTTTCCAAGAAACATAACCTGCCGCACAACAGCCTGAACTTCGTCTTCCACGGCGGTTCCGGTTCTTCTGCTCAGGAAATCAAAGACTCTGTAAGCTACGGTGTTATCAAAATGAACATCGATACCGATACCCAGTGGGCAACATGGGACGGTATTCTGGGCTACTACAAAGCCAACGAAGCTTACCTGCAGGGCCAGCTGGGCAACCCGAAAGGCGAAGACCAGCCGAACAAGAAATACTACGATCCGCGCGTATGGCTGCGTGCTGCTCAGACCTCTATGATTACCCGTCTGGAGCAGGCATTCAAAGAGCTGAACGCGGTTGACGTTCTGTAATTTGAGCTGCTGAAAGCGTCAAAAGCCCGCACTGAGTGCGGGCTTTTTTTTCGCCTTTTCAACGAGCTGCAACGGCTCTTTTTGTGATCTGTTTGGCAAAATCTTCGCTTTTTGTTTACCCTTTACTCATCTTCCTGCCTTGATGAGGGAGTGTTTTTTTATGGTCTGGCTTAGATAAGGAAAATTGAATGGAAGATCTCGGTGTTGTAGATAGCATCAATAACGCGGGCTCCTGGCTGGTGCGCAATCAGGCGTTGCTGCTGAGTTATGCCGTCAATATCGTCGCGGCCATTGCGATTATCATCGTGGGGATGATCGTGGCGCGTATCGTGTCGAATACGGTCAATCGCCTGATGCGCGCGCGTCATATTGATGCCACGGTGGCGGACTTTCTCTCTGCGCTGGTGCGTTACGGAATTATTGCCTTTACGCTGATCGCCGCGCTGGGGCGCGTAGGGGTGCAGACGGCCTCGGTGATTGCGGTTCTCGGTGCCGCCGGTCTGGCTATCGGTCTGGCTCTACAGGGCTCCCTCTCCAACCTGGCGGCCGGTGTGCTGCTGGTGACTTTCCGTCCTTTCCGCTCTGGTGAATATGTTGATTTGGGCGGCGTGGCAGGGACTGTGCTGCAGGTGCAGATCTTCTCTACCACCATGCGCACCGTCGATGGCCGAATCGTTGTGATTCCGAACGGTAAGATCATCGCCAACAACATCATCAACTTCTCCCGCGAGCCGGTACGTCGTAATGAGTTCATTATTGGCGTGGCGTATGATTCCGATATCGATAAGGTGAAGCAACTGCTCACTGACATCATCGAGTCTGACGAACGCATTCTTAAAGATCGCGAAATGACGGTACGCCTGAATGAGCTGGGTGCTTCCCAGATCAACTTTGTGGTGCGCGTCTGGAGCAACAGCAGCGACCTGCAGAACGTGTACTGGGATGTGCTGGAACGCGTGAAGCGTGATTTTGATGCCAACGGCATTAGCTTCCCGTACCCGCAGATGGATGTGAACTTTAAGCGTGTGAAGGAAGGGGCGGAATAACGCCCCCGGTTATCAACAAAGCCCGCGCCAGTACGCGGGCTCTGTTATTGATTTTCCTTTATCGAGTCTGAGAGCAGCGTGCTGACGGACTGTAATAACCCACCTGCATCCGTTACCCCTTTACTCTCCTGCTGTTCAATCCACCTGGCCTGTACCTGCTGATATCGTGTCGCATCCCGCCAGAGATTACGCTCTTTGCGTGAAAGAAAGTGAACGTGCGCGCCTTGCTGTTCCAATTGCTTCGCCATGCGATTCAGGCTGGTATCAAGTCAGGAGCCGAGGGCGTGTTCCGTCGATGCCGCAGCCCGTTGGATCGCAGCTCGGTCCTGGGGTGAAAGCGCATTCCAGGTCTGTTTATTGATCACCAGCAGATAGACATGACCCAGCCAGAGAGCAGGAGAAAGCTGAATATAGGGCGCGGCGCGCGGCGCACCAATATCGTCACCGCTGTCCACATTCACCAGCAGCCCATCAAGTTGCCCCTTTTGTAGCGCATCGACAATCTTGCTGTTCCACGGCAGGGTAACCGGCGTGGCGCCAGCATTACGTAAAAACGACTGATGCCAGAAGCTGGCGGTGCGCCACCGCGTGCCTGTCAGCTGCGCAGGCCCAACACCAGATCTGGTGGTAAAAAATGCCGCCGGATAACCGAGGAAAAATTGCAGCATCACAAGGTTATTGTTATCCAGCTCAGCGGCGAATTGCGGATACTCGCTAAATACGCGGTGAAAGAATTGCACCTGGGCATTGCCGCTATCCGGACCCAGCGGAAAGCTTTTAAACAGCTGATGGCGCGGGAGCTGTTCAGGGTTATATTCGGGAACCACAATACCGATATCTGCGCGTTCTCCCTGCGACAGGGTTTCGAGCGCGTTATAACTGCTGCTAATTTCGCCGTTCCAGTGGGCATCAATTTTGATCCGCCCCTGAGACTCATGCTCAATCGCGTTGAAAAAGGTGTTCTTGATAATGTGAGTGCGCATATTCCCGTAAGGTTCGTGGTCGGTGTAGCGCAGCGTGGTTTGTGCTTTGACGACCCCAGGCAAGACGAACGCGGCAAAGAGACAGAAAACCCATCCGGTACGTTTCATACAGATCCTCAGGCAAAGAGAGGGAGATACTGGCAGCATACTCAGGGCGAAGCAGTAACACTCTTGTTGAAATCTGATTCTGTCGGATCGCAAATGCACGCATTATTAACATTACTTATTTATGATTAATATTTTCAATTTCCTCTAATGATTCCCTCGCGGTATAGTCTGCGCTTAAGACGATTTACCGGAATTCTTGTTATGTTAACTTATTATTTTCAAGGGCTTATTTTGGGTGCGGCGATGATCCTGCCCCTCGGCCCACAAAATGCGTTTGTGATGAATCAGGGGATTCGCCGTCAGTATCATCTGATGATCGCCTTCCTATGCGCGGTCAGCGATCTGCTGCTGATCTGCGCGGGAATTTTTGGCGGCAGCGCGCTGCTGATGCAGTCGCCGTGGCTGCTGGCGCTGGTCACCTGGGGTGGCGTCGCATTTTTATTGTGGTATGGCTTTGGCGCGCTAAAAACAGCGATGAGCAGTAATCTGGAGCTGGCCAGCGCCGAGGTGATGAAGCAGGGGCGCTGGAAAATCATCGTTACCATGCTGGCGGTAACCTGGCTCAATCCGCACGTCTATCTGGATACTTTTGTGGTGCTGGGTAGTCTGGGTGGACAGCTGGATGTGGAGCCCAGACGCTGGTTCGCGTTGGGCACCGTCAGCGCCTCTTTCCTGTGGTTCTTTGGTCTGGCACTGCTTGCGGCCTGGCTGGCCCCGCGCCTGCGCACGGCGAAAGCCCAACGCATCATCAATATTCTGGTGGGACTGGTGATGTGGGTGATCGCGATCCAGCTGGCGAAAGATGGGATAGGTCATATCCAGAGCCTGCTTAACTAAGCGTTCTCTTATGGACATCTGAGTATGAAACGCTAAGCTTGCTGGCATGCGCCCTGTAAAACGGGCACTCTTCGCAACATGGAGGAATAACAGTGAAGTTTAACGTACTCGCCCTCGCGGCATTAGTCAGTTTTGGCGCAGTGTCGGCACAGGCAAACGAATTGCCTAACAGCCCACATATCGTCACCACAGGAACCGCAAGCGTGGATGCCGTACCGGACATCGCCACGTTAGCCATTGAGGTGAATGCTTCTGCAAAGGATGCAGCATCCGCCAAGAAACAGGCAGATGACCGTGTTGCGCAATATCTCTCGTTCCTGGAACAGAACCAGGTCGCCAAGAAAGACATTAACGCCGCGAACCTGCGCACCCAGCCAGATTATGATTACCAGAATGGCAAAAGCATTCTGAAAGGCTATCGTGCGGTGCGGACTGTCGAAGTCACGGTGCGTCAGCTCGACAAGCTGAATGCGCTGCTGGATGGTGCACTGAAGGCGGGCCTGAACGAAATCCGTTCTGTCTCACTGGGCGTTGCGCAACCAGAAAAATACAAAGATGAAGCGCGTAAAGCTGCCATTGATGATGCGCTGCGTCAGGCACAGCAGCTGGCTTCTGGCTTTAACACTAAGCTGGGACCGGTGTACAGCGTACGCTATCACGTCTCTAACTATCAGCCGAGCCCGGTGGTACGCATGATGAAGGCGGATGCCGCGCCGGTATCTGCCCAGGAAACTTACGAGCAGCCGACGATTCAGTTCGACGATCAGGTTGACGTGGTGTTCCAGATTGAACCTGCGCAGGCTCAGCAGCAGCCTGAAAGCGCACCAAAAGCTCAGTAATAGCCCTTCACGTACCCTCTCCCATAAAGGAGAGGGTTTTTCGTTAGTCCTGTCGCAACACCTTATGCCCGTGCGCCAGCAGCGCATCAGTCACGTTGCGCATCATGCGGCTTTCCGGCGCAAAACGGTGCCAGTAAAGCATGCGGCGCTGATGTAAGCCTGGCGTCAGATCGATAAGTTCGCCGTTCTGAATCTCTCTCTCAATCTGCAAATGCGGGATCATGCAGCAGGTAGTGCCCTGACGTGCCAGCTGGACGAAAGCTTCTGATGAGTTAACGATATGGCACGGCACGCTGCCCGGCGGCAGGTCAAAGTTCTGCTGTAGAAATGCCTGATGCATATCATCAAGATGGTCAAAGGCCACGGCCGGGGCTTTCAGCAGTGCGGCGCGGGTCACGCCGTTGGGGAAGTAGCGATCGGCAAAGGCTTTGGAACCGACAAACAGGTAGTCCAGCGCTCCCAGCTGATCCACCAGGCAGCTTGGCAGCGCCTGCGGCTGGATACTGACTGCGCCAACCACCTCGCCGCGACGCAGACGTTCCTGGGTGCGGGTTTCGTCTTCTACCTGCAGATTCAGACGGATCGGGGAGTCGGCCAGGACCGGCGCAAGCGCAGGCAGCAGCCAGGTGGCCAGACTGTCGGCGTTAACCGCCAGCGACAGCAGCAGGGGTGTCGAGCCGGTCTGTTCATCGCCCAGCCACTCATCTTCCAGCAGTTCAACCTGACGCAGCAGGGCCAGCAGTTTTTGCCCCTGTTCGGTGGGACGCGGCGGTACGGTACGAACCAGCAGCGGCTGCCCGAACATATTTTCAAGCTGTTTGATTCGCTGTGAGACGGCGGATTGCGTAATACACAGCTTTTGCGCTGCGCGTTCAAATCCGCGTTCACGAATAACGGCATCAAGCGCCTGTAGTGTTCTGTAGTCCGGACGTTTCATTGCTCTGGCTGACTCCCAAATAGTTCATTACGTCGCACTATGACATAAATTTATGTTTGATACAGACGAAATTGGTGACCTCGCAGATCACATGGCACAGGTGAATGTTCTATAATGCGCGTCACGCAAAAAACACCACAGGCAAGAGATCATGACGCAGGATGAACTGAAAAAAGCAGTAGGATGGGCCGCTCTCCAGTATGTACAGCCGGGCACCATTGTCGGCGTGGGCACTGGATCTACGGCAGCACACTTTATTGATGCGCTGGGTACGATGAAGGGCCAGATCGAGGGTGCAGTATCCAGCTCAGATGCCTCCACGGAAAAGCTAAAAAGCCTCGGTATCACTGTTTTTGATCTGAACGAAGTGGATCGTCTGGGGATTTACGTCGACGGCGCGGATGAGATTAACGGCCATATGCAGATGATAAAAGGCGGCGGTGCGGCGTTGACGCGCGAGAAAATTATTGCCTCCGTGGCCGACAAGTTTATCTGCATCGCCGATGCCTCCAAGCAGGTCGATATTCTGGGTACTTTCCCGCTGCCGGTTGAAGTGATCCCGATGGCACGCAGCGCAGTTGCGCGCGAGCTGGTCAAACTGGGCGGCCGTCCGGAATACCGCCAGGGTGTGGTAACGGATAACGGCAACGTGATCCTCGATGTTTACGGTCTGGAAATTGTGGACGCTATCGCGATGGAAAATGCCATTAATGGCCTGCCAGGCGTGGTAACAGTAGGGTTATTTGCCAATCGTGGTGCCGATGTCGCACTGATTGGCACTGCCGATGGCGTCAAAACCATCGTGAAATGATCTGACGGGGGGAGCCTCCCCCCGCTAACTTTTTTTGCAAAGGCCATATTCGGTGACTTGTATCACATTTCTGATGGTCTTCTGACGATCCTGCCGCATTCGTATTTTTCCTTAGCATTATTCACTGCCAATTCACGCTGGATGACTTTTCTTCAGAGTCCCGACGCAAACGTTCATATTGCTGCAATAGTTTTTTTTGATATGTTGGCTGGAGCGGATTCAAATCCAGCACAACATAGTTCAGACAATCAGACAGGGTCGGGTAAATGGCAAAGGTATCACTGGAGAAAGACAAGATTAAATTTCTGCTGGTCGAAGGGGTGCATCAGAAAGCACTGGATAACCTTCGTGCGGCAGGTTACACCAACATCGAATTTCACAAAGGTGCGCTGGACACCGAACAGCTGAAAGAGTCGATCCGTGATGCCCACTTCATTGGTCTGCGATCCCGTACCCATCTGACAGAAGACGTGATTGCGGCGGCGGAAAAACTGGTGGCGATCGGCTGCTTCTGCATCGGCACCAACCAGGTTGATCTTAGCGCGGCGGCAAAGCGTGGGATCCCGGTGTTCAACGCCCCGTTCTCCAACACCCGTTCCGTGGCGGAGTTAGTGATTGGCGAGCTGCTGCTGCTGCTGCGCGGTATTCCTGAAGCCAACGCCAAAGCACACCGTGGGATCTGGAATAAGCTGGCATCCGGTTCTTTCGAAGCGCGTGGTAAGAAACTGGGCATTATCGGTTACGGCCACATCGGCACGCAGCTGGGTATTCTCGCAGAGTCGCTGGGGATGCATGTCTTCTTCTACGACATCGAAAACAAACTGCCGCTGGGTAACGCCACCCAGGTTCAGCACCTTTCCGACTTGCTTAATATGAGCGATGTGGTGAGTTTGCACGTGCCGGAAAACGCCTCCACCAAAAACATGATGGGTGCAGAAGAGCTGGCGCTGATGAAGCCGGGCTCGCTGCTGATCAACGCCGCACGTGGTACTGTCGTGGATATTCCGGCCCTGTGCGAAGCGCTGAAGCGTAAGCATCTGGCGGGTGCGGCAATCGACGTCTTCCCGACCGAGCCTGCCACCAATACCGATCCGTTCACCTCGCCGCTGTGCGAGTTTGATAACGTGATCCTGACGCCACACATCGGTGGTTCAACGCAGGAAGCGCAGGAAAATATTGGTCTTGAAGTGGCCGGTAAGCTGAGCAAATATTCCGATAACGGTTCAACCCTTTCTGCGGTGAACTTCCCGGAAGTTTCGCTCCCGCTGCACGGCGGTCGCCGTTTGCTTCATATCCATGAAAACCGTCCTGGCGTGCTGACGGCCCTTAACCAGATCTTCGCCGATCAGGGTGTGAACATTGCTGCTCAGTATCTGCAAACCAACGCGCAGATGGGTTATGTCGTTATCGATATCGAAGCGGATGAAGATGTGGCTGAGAAAGCATTGCAGGGGATGAAGGCGATTCCAGGCACTATTCGCGCTCGCCTGTTGTACTGATTTACTGCTTTTAGCCCGGCGCGCGTATTGCCGCCGGGTAAAACGATGTCACCACTGCCATATCTTTGACGGCGTGACCACTGCCGGCAGTGGAATATCCCATTTCTCAACCGGCAACGCCTCCACGCGCTGACAGTCGTGCGCGTAGCCCACAGGCCGCAGGCCATACTGCTGCCAGTTTTGCAGGGTACGATCGTAGAAACCCCCGCCCATTCCCAGACGCTGGCCGTTGTCATCAAAAGCCACCAGCGGCGTCACCAGCACATCCAGCTTTGCCAGCGGCAACACGTCGCGCACGTCCAGTTTAGGTTCTGTAATTCTCAGACGATTCACCACCAGCTCGCTCTGCGGATGGTAGTTCAGGAACAGCAGGTTGCCGGGGCTGAACGGGTGCAGCACCGGCAGATAGACCTTTTTCCCGGCGCGCCACAGCTGGTCAATCAGCGGTTGGGTATCGAGTTCACCATCGAAAGAGAGAAACAGAGCAACAGTGTGCGCCATCACCACGGGCGAATACGCCATCATGCGGGCGGCGGCCTGCTGGGCAAAATGAGCTTGCTGGTCAGCGGTTAAGGCGCGACGGTGCTGACGAATTAACTGGCGAATGTGCTGACGAGAGGGGGTTACTTCAGGAAGTTGGGTCATGGTCATAACAGGGTAGGTAGAAAGGTGAGGGAATCTCCGAGATGCCGCCGCAGGCTGTAACCCTTGAACCCTTGGTTCAAGGTGAATGTGTCGTCATAGTCTTAAGGCTTCTCGGACGAACCGAGCGTGCTCACCGACCATGGAGCGCCACATTCTTGTGGTATGAAATATCGGCTCAGGGGACTGGCCCGCATGCGAACATCTCAGAGAAATTTTTCCTTCAGGGTCACTCTACCATAGTAGACCACGAAGTGTTATTCAAAGTTTTGCCCCGGTCTGTCTGTTATGCGACCTTGATCAAGCAACGCCTGTTCAATGGTCTGCTGGAGCATTTTAATACGTTGTTCCATGCTCGCCGCGTAATCGCGGGTCTTCGCTTTTTCCTGAGCCAGTTCGTAACTGATGTTCAACGCGGCGATGAAGACCAGCTGCTCAGTATTTGTGACTCTAGTGCGTTCTTTTAAATCTTGCAACCGCTGATTAAGGTCGTCCGCAGCCTGATTTAAGGCATCCCTTTGTTCAGGCGGGCAATTCACTCGCAGTGAACGGCCAAAAATTTGGATATCGACGGGTTGTGCAGACATGCCACCTTCCTGCTGTTTGACTGCGCTACCTTCACATCCGACTCAAGGGTCTGCGAAGGGGCGACACTATAGCTACCCTGGTGCGGAGATACAAGCCCTATTCTGGTTCACCAGGGTCCAAAGTGGTAGCATATCATGAATATTCCTCCCAACGATGACGAATGCGCATGTCTATACAGAACGAAATGCCGGGTTACACCGAAGTAAGCCAGTTACTGAACCAGCAGGGCGTGGGTTTAACCCCTGCTGAAATGCACGGTCTGATTAGCGGAATGTTGTGTGGTGGAAACAACGACAGCTCATGGCTGCCGCTGATTCACGACCTGACGAACGAAGGTCTGGCGTTTGGTCACGACCTGGCTCAGGCGCTGCGTAAAATGCACGGCGCCACCAGCGATGCGCTGGAAGACGACGGCTTCCTTTTTCAGCTTTATCTGCCTGAAGGCGACGACGTCAGCGTGTTCGATCGCGCCGATGCGCTGGCCGGTTGGGTCAACCACTACCTGCTGGGGCTTGGCGTTACACAGCCCAAGCTTGAGAAGGTAACCGGTGAAACCGGAGAAGCGATCGACGATCTGCGTAACATCGCTCAGCTGGGCTATGACGAGGACGAAGACCAGGAAGAGCTGGAGATGTCTGTCGAAGAGATTATTGAGTATGTGCGCGTCGCGTCGCTGCTTTGCCACGACACCTTTACGCGCGTACAGCCTACTGCGCCGGAAGTGCGCAAACCAACCTTACATTAATAACAACGACAGGAGGGTGTCATGACTCAGCAAGAGTATCTTCGCCGCCGTCAGGCGCTGCTGGCGACCATGCAGCCGGGCAGCGCCGCGCTAATTTTTTCCGCACCGGAAGCGACGCGCAGCGCCGACAGTGAATATCCGTACCGCCAGAGCAGTGATTTCGGCTATTTCACCGGCTTTAACGAGCCTGAGTCGGTACTGGTGCTGATTAAAAGTCACGACACCCACAACCACAGCGTGCTGTTTAACCGCGTGCGCGATCTCACCGCCGAGATCTGGTTTGGCCGCCGTTTAGGCCAGCAGGCCGCGCCGGAAAAGCTGAGCGTCGATCGTGCGCTGGCATTTAGCGAGATCAACGACCAGCTCTATCAACTGCTCAACGGTCTGGATGCGATATACCACGCCCAGGGCGAATATGCCTGGGCCGACGAGATTGTCTTTGCCGCGCTGGATAAGCTTCGCAAAGGCTCACGTCAGAATTTGAAAGCGCCCGCCGCGCTCATCGACTGGCGTCCCGCGGTGCATGAGCAGCGCTTGTTCAAGTCCGCAGAAGAGCTGGACGTGATGCGCCGCGCAGGCGAGATCAGCGCGCTGGCGCATACCCGGGCGATGGAAAAATGCCGTCCGGGGATGTTCGAGTATCAACTGGAAGGCGAAATTCACCATGAGTTTACCCGCCACGGCGCACGCTATCCGGCTTACAACACCATTGTGGGTGGCGGCGAAAATGGCTGCATCCTGCATTACACCGAGAACGAAAGCCTCTTGCAAGATGGCGATCTGGTGCTGATTGACGCCGGTTGCGAATACCAGGGCTACGCGGGCGATATCACCCGTACCTTCCCGGTTAACGGCAAATTTACCCCGGCCCAGCGCGCCGTTTACGACATCGTTTTGCGTTCGCTGGACACGGCGCTGGCCCTGTACCGCCCCGGCACCTCCATTCAGGCGGTGACCGGCGAGGTGGTGCGTATTATGGTCAGCGGCCTGGTGGAGCTGGGTATTCTCAACGGCGACGTGGATCAGCTGGTAGCCGATAACGCCCATCGTCCCTTCTTTATGCATGGCCTGAGCCACTGGCTGGGGCTGGATGTGCATGACGTGGGCGCGTACGGTCCAGAGCGTTCGCGCGTGCTGGAACCGGGAATGGTGCTGACCGTTGAGCCGGGTTTATATATCGCGCCGGATGCCGATGTTCCTGCCCAGTATCGCGGGATTGGCATTCGTATCGAAGATGACATTGTGATCACCGAAACCGGCAATGAAAACCTGACTGCCTCAGTAGTGAAAAGCGCTGACGCTATCGAAGCGCTGATGGCGGCGGCCCGCGCATGAGTATCATCATCGTGGGCGGGGGGATGACGGGCGCGACGCTGGCGCTGGCGATCTCTACGCTGACCAACGGCCAGCTTCCGGTTCATCTGATTGAAGCCGTCGCGCCGCAGGCCAACAGCCATCCGGGATTCGACGCCCGCGCTATTGCCCTGGCGCAGGGTACCTGCCAGCACCTGGCGCGCAGCGGGATCTGGCAGGCGATTGCCGATTGCGCCACCCCGATTGAAACCGTTCACGTCAGCGACCGCGGCCACGCCGGGTTTGTCACCCTCGAAGCGCAGGATTATCGTATTGATGCGCTGGGGCAGGTAGTGGAGCTGCATGACGTCGGCCTGCGGCTGTTCCGCCTGCTGCAGGATGCCTCCGGCGTGACCTTGCATTGTCCGGCGCGCGTCGAGCACTTTACCCGCAGCGAAACAGCGGTCAGCGTCACGCTGGATAACGGCAGCACGCTTGACGGACAGCTGCTGGTGGCCGCCGACGGTTCCCGCTCGGCGCTCGGTCAGCAGTGCGGGATCCAGTGGCAGCAGCAGCCTTATCATCAGGCGGCGGTCATCGCCAACGTTGCGACCGCCGAGGCACACCGTGGGCGCGCCTTTGAACGTTTTACCCAGTATGGCCCGCTGGCGATGCTGCCGATGTCGCAGGGGCGCAGCTCGCTGGTCTGGTGCCATCCGCTGGAAAAAGCCGATGAGGTCCAGAGCTGGTCTGATGAACGCTTCTGTACCGAATTGCAAAAAGCCTTTGGCTGGCGGCTCGGGCGCATTACCCATGCGGGCAAGCGTACCGTTTATCCGCTGGCGTTAACCACCGCCTCACAGTCTGTCTCCCATCGCGTGGCGTTGGTCGGTAATGCCGCGCAGACGCTGCATCCGATTGCCGGTCAGGGCTTTAATCTCGGCCTGCGCGATGTGATGACGCTAGCCGAAACGCTGGCGCAGGCTTTTGCGCAGCAGCAGGATTGCGGGGCGTATCCGCTGTTATGCCATTATCAAAAACGTCGCCAGGCCGATAAAGAGGCGACCATCGGCGTAACCGACGGGCTGGTACATCTGTTTGCGAATCGTTGGGCGCCGCTGGTGGCCGGGCGTAACGCGGGGTTGATGGCGATGGAATTATTCATTCCGGCACGCGATGTGCTGGCGCAGAGGACTCTCGGTTGGGTCGCTCGCTAAGGAGTTAACATAGTGCAGAATGTTGATGTCGCCATTGTCGGCGGCGGAATGGTTGGACTGGCGCTGGCCTGTGGTCTGCAGGGCAGCGGTCTGCGCGTGGCGGTGCTGGAACAAAAGCAGCCGCAGCCTGTCGCTCCCGATGCGCCGCCTGAGCTCAGGGTCTCGGCGATCAACGCCGCCAGCGAAAAGCTGCTGACGCGCGTTGGCGTCTGGTCCGATATTATTGCTCAGCGCGCCAGCTGCTATCACGGCATGGAAGTGTGGGACAAAGACAGCTTCGGCCATATTGCCTTTGATGATGAGAGCGTAGGCTACAGCCATCTTGGGCATATCATCGAAAACGCGGTCATTCACCATGCCCTGTGGCAAAAAGCACAGCAGTGCAGCGACGTCACGCTGATTGCCCCCGCGCAGCTGCAGCAGGTGGCGTGGGGCGAAAACGACGCCTTCATTACGTTGCAAAACGGAGACATGTTGACGGCCCGGCTGGTAGTGGGGGCCGATGGCGCCAACTCGTGGCTGCGCACTAAAGCCGATATTCCCCTGACGTACTGGGACTACCGACACCATGCGCTGGTTGCCACCATCCGCACGACGGAGCCGCATCAGGCCGTGGCGCGGCAGATTTTCCATAATGACGGGATCCTGGCCTTCTTACCGCTTAGCGATCCACATCTCTGCTCGATCGTCTGGTCGCTGTCGCCGGAAAAAGCCCAGCAGATGCAGGAAGCCAGCGCTGTGGCGTTCAACCAGGCGCTGTGCATGGCGTTTGATAACCGGCTGGGGCTCTGTGCCGTTGAGAGCGAGCGTCAGGTCTTCCCGCTTACCGGCCGCTATGCCCGGCAGTTCGCTGCGCATCGTCTGGCGTTGGTCGGCGATGCGGCACACACCATCCATCCGCTGGCCGGGCAGGGCGTTAACCTGGGCTTTATGGACGCAGCGGAACTGGTAAGCGAACTGCGCCGTCTGCAGCGTGAAGGCAAAGATATTGGTCAGCATCTTTATCTGCGACGTTATGAGCGCAGCCGCAAGCACAGCGCGGCGCTGATGCTGGCGGGGATGCAGGGTTTCCGCGAGCTGTTTGCCGGTGCCAATCCGGCGAAAAAACTGCTGCGCGATCTCGGGCTGAAGCTGGCGGATACCCTTCCCGGCGTTAAGCCTCAGCTTCTGCGTCAGGCGATGGGTCTGAACGATCTTCCGGACTGGCTGCGCTAATTTAGAACCCCGTCACACTTTCTTCTCCCGGCCTGTGGGCCGGGAAAATCCCCTCGTTTGAAATATTCTAATTTCACTGACTTTTTCGCATTAGATTATCTAATCTCACTATTTTTATGTTACGGAAATTCCGCCCGTTTTTCCGCATGAAATATCATTCATGACGTACTGGGCCTCTTTATACTTTGCTTTTGTGCGGAATCTTTCGCATTTTTATAGTGAATAACTCTGTGCTCTTTTGTGGCAACTTTAGTCATAAGCTAATGTGATGGCCCATTTTGCCTTATGGTTAACCTCCGTTTTCAGTGGTAAGTTCAGAGAAAAGAGAACGTTTGCGTCGGCGTCCTGGAGTGAGGCCGATGCCGGGTTTCGTGGTGAGTTTTCGGCATGAAACACAAGACAGCCCTGCTTATTCAACGAGGACAAGATGGCTCAACAGACGCCTTTATACGAACAACACACCTTATGCGGCGCACGCATGGTCGACTTCCACGGTTGGATGATGCCGCTGCACTATGGCTCGCAGATTGATGAGCACCATGCGGTGCGCACCGATGCCGGTATGTTCGACGTCTCCCACATGACCATTGTCGACTTACACGGCAGTCGCACCCGGGAGTTTTTACGCTATCTGCTGGCGAACGACGTGGCGAAGCTGACCAGGCCCGGCAAAGCGCTGTACAGCGGGATGCTTAATGCCTCCGGCGGGGTGATCGACGACCTGATCGTTTATTACCTGACTGATGATTTCTTCCGCCTCGTTGTTAACTCCGCCACCCGTGAAAAAGACCTCTCCTGGATCACCCAACACGCAGAACCCTTCGCCATCGACATCACCGTGCGTGATGACCTGTCGCTGATTGCGGTGCAGGGGCCGAACGCGCAGGCGAAAGCGGCCTCGCTGTTCAGCGATGAGCAGCGCCAGGCCACCGAAGGCATGAAGCCCTTCTTCGGCGTGCAGGCGGGCGACCTGTTTGTAGCGACCACCGGCTATACCGGTGAAGCGGGCTTTGAGATTGCGATGCCGAATGAAAAAGCGGCCGATTTCTGGCGTGCGCTAGTGGAAGCAGGGGTTAAACCGGCGGGTCTGGGCGCGCGCGATACGTTGCGTCTGGAAGCCGGGATGAATTTATACGGCCAGGAAATGGACGAAGGTGTTTCCCCGCTGGCAGCCAACATGGGCTGGACCATCGCATGGGAACCGGCCGATCGTGATTTTATTGGCCGTGAAGCACTGGAACTGCAGCGTGAGCGGGGCACCGATCAACTGGTCGGCCTGGTGATGACCGAGAAAGGCGTGCTGCGCGGCGAGTTGCCGGTACGTTTCACCGATGCCAATGGCAATCACCGTGAAGGCGTGATCACCAGCGGTACGTTCTCTCCGACGCTGGGCTACAGCGTTGCGCTGGCGCGCGTTCCGGCGGGCATCGGCGAGACTGCCGTCGTGCAGATCCGCAACCGCGAAATGCCGGTCCGCGTAACCAAACCGATTTTTGTTCGCGCCGGTAAACCGGTCGCTTAATCCCTTTTTATCAGGAGAAATTCAATGAGCAATGTGCCAGCAGAACTGAAATACAGCAAAGAACACGAGTGGCTGCGCAAAGAAGCCGACGGCACTTATACCGTTGGGATCACCGAACATGCACAAGAGCTGTTGGGTGACATGGTCTTCGTGGATCTGCCAGAAGTGGGCGCCACCGTGACCGCGGGCGACGACTGTGCCGTGGCCGAATCCGTAAAAGCAGCTTCCGATATTTACGCGCCAGTTGGCGGTGAAATCGTGGCGGTGAACGACGCCCTGAGCGACTCCCCGGAGCTGGTCAACAGCGAGCCGTATGGCGAAGGTTGGATCTTCAAAATCAAAGCCAGCGATGAAGCGGAAGTTGCCGCGCTGCTGGACGCAACCGCCTATGAAGCACTGTTAGAAGACGAGTAAGCCATTATCCCTCTCCCCGTTGGGGAGAGGGTAGGGTGAGGGGAACAGACGAGCCCCCC
>NZ_JBOGBT010000067.1:0-8178 GCF_051656365.1 Silvania sp.
TCCGTCAACTGTGGATTGCGCGTATCAACGCAGCAGCACGTCAGAACGGTATTTCTTACAGCAAATTCATCAACGGCCTGAAAAAAGCCTCTGTTGAAATCGACCGTAAGATCCTGGCTGACATCGCAGTATTCGACAAGTTAGCGTTCACCGCGCTGGTCGAAAAAGCGAAAGCAGCTCTGGCATAAGCCAGTTAAAGAGGGAGCTCTGCTCCCTCTTTTCGTTTCAAGCGTATCAAAAGATTGACAATTTTCCGGCGAGCCTTTTCAATAAGGTCTTACGTCTCTTACCACACAAGGTAACGCAAGCATGAATGCTGCTATTTTCCGCTTCTTCTTTTACTTTAGCACCTGACTTCAGGAGGCTAGCGCGTGAAAGACGAAACGGAAAACAGCGCCAGAAAGCCTCCTGATGGAGGCTTTTTTCGTATCTGCCGCTTGTAAATATCGCTACATAACGAGGAAAACCATGTCACATCTCGCAGAGCTGGTTGCCAGTGCAACGGCTGCCATTAACCAGGCCTCAGATGTTGCCGCGTTAGACAACGTCCGCGTCGAATATCTGGGCAAGAAAGGGCACTTGACCCTGCAAATGACTACCCTGCGCGAGCTGCCGCCAGAAGAGCGTCCAGCCGCAGGCGCGGTAATCAACGAAGCCAAAGAGCAGGTTCAGCAGGTGCTGAACGAGCGTAAAAATGCGCTGGAAAGCGCCGCACTGAACGCCCGTCTGGCGGCAGAAACCATCGACGTCTCCCTGCCGGGCCGTCGCATTGAAAACGGTGGTCTGCATCCGGTCACGCGCACAATCGACCGTATTGAAAGCTTCTTCGGTGAGCTGGGCTTTACCGTCGAGACGGGCCCGGAAATCGAAGATGACTATCACAACTTTGATGCCCTGAACATTCCTGGCCATCACCCGGCGCGCGCCGACCACGATACCTTCTGGTTTGATGCGACCCGTCTGCTGCGTACCCAGACCTCTGGCGTGCAGATCCGTACCATGAAAGAGAAGCAGCCACCAATCCGCATCATTGCGCCGGGCCGCGTCTACCGTAATGATTACGACCAGACTCACACCCCAATGTTCCATCAGATGGAAGGCCTGATCGTTGATAAAAACATCAGCTTCACCAATCTGAAAGGCACCCTGCACGATTTCCTGAGCAACTTCTTTGAAGAAGATCTGCAGATCCGTTTCCGTCCGTCCTACTTCCCGTTCACCGAGCCGTCCGCTGAAGTTGACGTGATGGGTAAAAATGGCAAGTGGCTGGAAGTGCTGGGCTGCGGCATGGTTCACCCGAACGTGCTGCGTAACGTCGGCATTGACCCGGAAGTGTACTCCGGCTTCGCCTTTGGTATGGGCATGGAACGTCTGACCATGCTGCGCTATGGCGTCACCGACTTACGTGCATTCTTCGAAAACGATCTGCGTTTCCTCAAACAGTTTAAATAAGGGCAGGACAGAACAATGAAATTCAGTGAACTGTGGTTACGCGAATGGGTGAACACCGCGCTTGATAGCGAGGCGCTCTCTAACCAGATCACCATGGCAGGTCTCGAAGTCGACGGCGTTGAGCCCGTTGCCGGCGCCTTTAACGGCGTGATGGTGGGCGAAGTGGTGGAGTGCGGTCAGCACCCGAACGCAGACAAACTGCGGGTAACCAAAATTAACGTCGGCGGCGAACGCCTGCTGGATATCGTCTGCGGCGCGCCAAACTGCCGCCAGGGCCTGAAAGTGGCCGTAGCAACTGTGGGTGCGGTGCTGCCGGGCGATTTCAAAATCAAAGCGGCAAAACTGCGCGGTGAGCCGTCGGAAGGGATGCTGTGCTCTTTCTCTGAGCTGGGTATTTCCGACGATCATAACGGCATCATTGAGCTGCCGGCTGATGCACCAATCGGTACCGACATCCGCGAATACCTGAAGCTCGATGACAACACCATCGAAATCAGCGTGACGCCAAACCGTGCCGACTGCTTAGGGATTATTGGCGTAGCGCGCGACGTGGCGGTACTGAATCAGGCCGAACTGAACGCACCGGAGATTACCCCGGTTGCCGCCACCATCAACGACACGCTGCCGATTCAGGTAGATGCGGCTGATGCCTGCCCACGCTACCTCGGTCGCGTAGTGAAAGGGATCAACGTTAAAGCCCCTACGCCACTGTGGATGAAAGAGAAGCTGCGTCGCTGCGGGATCCGTTCCATTGATGCGGTGGTTGACGTTACCAACTACGTTCTGCTGGAGCTGGGCCAGCCGATGCACGCGTTCGATAAAGATCGTATCGAAGGTGGGATCGTGGTGCGCATGGCGAAAGAGGGCGAAACGCTGGTGCTGCTGGACGGTACCGAAGCGAAGCTAAATACCGATACGCTGGTGATTGCCGACCACGGCAAAGCGCTGGCGATGGGTGGCATCTTTGGCGGCGACCACTCTGGGGTCAATGATGAAACGCAAAACGTACTGCTGGAGTGTGCCTTCTTCAGCCCGCTGTCCATCACCGGTCGCGCGCGCCGTCATGGCCTGCATACCGATGCCTCTCACCGCTACGAGCGTGGCGTGGATCCTGCGCTGCAGTACAAAGCGATTGAGCGTGCCACACGCCTGCTGATCGATATCTGCGGCGGCGAAGCCGGTCCGGTTATCGATGTCACAAGCGTTGAGCATCTGCCGAAGCGTGCAACCATCACCCTGCGTCGCAGCAAGCTGGATCGCCTGATTGGTCATCACATTGCCGATGCGCAGGTGAGCGACATTCTGCGCCGTCTGGGCTGTGAAGTGACCGAAGGTCAGGACCAGTGGCAGGCCGTTGCGCCGAGCTGGCGTTTCGATATTGCAATCGAAGAAGATCTGGTCGAGGAAGTGGCCCGCGTGTATGGCTACAACAACATCCCTGATGAGCCGGTGCAGGCGGGTCTGGTAATGGGCTCGCACCGTGAGGCGGATCTCTCGCTGAAGCGTGTGAAAACCCTGCTCAACGACAAAGGCTTCCAGGAAGTGATCACCTACAGTTTCGTTGACCCGAAAGTGCAGCAGCTGATCCACCCAGGTCAGGAAGCGCTGATCCTGCCAAGCCCCATCTCCAGCGAAATGTCCGCAATGCGCCTGTCGCTGCTGACCGGCTTGCTCAGCACCATCGTCTACAACCAGAATCGCCAGCAGAACCGCGTGCGTATCTTCGAGACCGGCCTGCGCTTTGTCCCGGATACTCAGGCTAACCTGGGCATTCGTCAGGACCTGATGCTGGCGGGCGCAATCTGTGGCAACCGCTATGAAGAGCACTGGGACCTGACCAAAAACAGCGTCGATTTCTACGATCTGAAAGGCGACCTGGAGTCCGTTCTCGAGCTGACCGGTAAATTATCTGAAATTGAGTTCCGTGCCGAGGCCATTCCAGCCCTGCATCCGGGCCAAAGTGCGGCGATTTATCTGCAAGGTGAACGCGTTGGTTTCATTGGCGTTGTGCATCCGGAACTGGAGCGCAAACTCGACCTGAACGGCCGTACGCTGGCGTTTGAGCTGGAGTGGAACAAGGTCGCAGACCGCGTCATTCCTCAGGCTCAGGACGTTTCTCGCTTCCCTGCAAACCGTCGTGATATCGCTGTTGTGGTGGCCGAAAACGTGCCTGCCGCAGATGTTTTGGCCGAATGTAAGAAAGTTGGCGTAAATCAGGTAGTTGGCGTAAACTTATTTGACGTGTACCGCGGCAAGGGCGTAGCAGAGGGCTTTAAGAGCCTGGCTATCAGCCTTATCCTTCAGGATACCAGCCGTACACTCGAAGAAGAGGAGATTGCCGCTACCGTCGCCAAATGTGTAGAGGCATTAAAAGAGCGATTCCAGGCATCATTGAGGGATTGAACCTATGGCGCTTACAAAAGCTGAAATGTCCGAATATCTGTTTGATAAGCTTGGGCTTAGCAAACGGGATGCCAAAGAGCTGGTAGAACTGTTTTTCGAAGAGATCCGTCGCGCTCTGGAAAACGGTGAGCAGGTAAAACTTTCCGGCTTTGGTAACTTTGATTTGCGCGACAAGAATCAACGTCCGGGCCGCAACCCCAAAACGGGTGAGGATATTCCCATTACAGCTCGCCGCGTGGTGACCTTCAGACCCGGCCAGAAGTTAAAAAGCCGTGTCGAAAACGCTTCACCCAAAGCAGAGTGATACTATCTAACTAAAAAGGCCGCTGATGCGGCCTTTTTTCTTTGCGCTCCCGTAAACCCACCGTAAAATCAATTACATCATTCATTTGCAAAATGACTCCCATGCCCGAATTTGCCCGTCAGCAATACCGTTCCGACCTGCGTAAGGTGCTTTTGCTGCTGGTTGCGCTGGTGCTCGCGCTGGGGTTTAGCCTCTGTGCCGGTGAGCAATGGATCGGGCCGCAGGCGTGGTTTGGCCCGCAGGGTGAGTTATTCATCTGGCAAATCCGTATGCCGCGTACCCTGGCCGTGGTGCTGGTGGGGGCCGCGCTGGCCCTGAGCGGGACGATTATGCAGGCCCTGTTTGATAACCCGCTGGCGGAGCCCGGTCTGTTAGGGGTATCGAACGGTGCCGGAGTGGGGCTGATCGCCGCCGTGATGCTGGGCGGTGGCGCACTGTCCGGCTGGGCACTCAGCCTCTGTGCTATCGCCGGGGCGCTGTTCATCACCGTGATTCTGTTGCGCTTTGCCCGCCGCCATCTCTCCTCCAGCCGCCTGCTGCTTGCCGGGGTAGCGCTGGGGATCATCTGTAGCGCCCTGATGACCTGGGCGGTCTATTTCTCCACCTCGTTCGATCTGCGCCAGCTGATGTACTGGATGATGGGCGGCTTCGGCGGCGTGGACTGGAGCCAGGGCTGGCTGATGCTGCTGTTGGTTCCGGCTATCGTCTGGGCCTGTTTCCAGGCCTCACCGCTCAATATTCTGGTGCTGGGCGAGATATCCGCCCGCCAGCTGGGATTGCCGCTCACCTTCTGGCGCAACACGCTGGTAATTGCCATCGGCTGGATGGTGGGGGTCAGCGTCGCACTGGCCGGCGCGATTGGTTTTATTGGCCTTGTCATCCCCCATATGCTGCGTTTGTGTGGTATCACTGACCATCGGCTGCTGTTGCCCGCTGCGGCGGTGACAGGCGGCGCTACGCTGCTGATTGCCGATATTATTGCGCGCCTGGCGCTGACTGCCGCGGAACTGCCGATTGGCGTCGTGACGGCCACGCTGGGCGCGCCTGTGTTTATCTGGCTACTCTTAAAAGCCGGACGCTAGTGCAGCCAATCTGAATGACAACCTGAGGGAAAGTTATGCCGAACGATATTCTGAACACCGAAGTGACGACCATTGATGGCGAAAAAACCACCCTGGAAGGCTATAAAGGCCAGGTGCTGTTGGTGGTTAACGTGGCCTCAAAATGCGGCCTGACGCCGCAGTACGAGCAGCTGGAAGAGATGCACAAGACGCTGGAAGGCGATGGCTTCACCGTGCTGGGCTTCCCTTGCAACCAGTTCCTGGGGCAAGAGCCGGGGAGTGAAGATGAGATCAAAACGTTTTGCAGCATGACCTACGGCGTCACCTTCCCGATGTTCAGCAAAGTGGAGGTCAATGGTGACCACCGTCACCCGATCTATCAAAAGCTGGTGGCAGCGGCGCCGACTGCGGTTGCGCCGGAAGGCAGCGGCTTTTATGAGCGGATGGCCAGCAAAGGGCGCGCACCGGCCCACCCAGGTGACATTCTGTGGAACTTTGAAAAATTCCTGATTGGCCGCGACGGAAAGGTGATCCAGCGTTTCTCCCCGGACATGACGCCGCAGGATCCCGTTATTACCGCCGCGATTAAGCAGGCGCTGGCGAGCTAATGACCGTACTGATGCAGCTCAACGCCGTGGCGGTAAAAGGGCGGCTGGGGCCGCTCGACGTGAGCGTCAGTCCGGGTGAAATTGTGCATCTTGTCGGGCCGAACGGTGCCGGGAAAAGCACGCTGCTCGCCCGGATGGCGGGGTTAACCCGGGGCGAAGGGACGATCGCGTTTCAGGGGCAACCGCTCGAGGCGTGGACCTCAGCGTCGCTGGCCTGCCGCCGGGCCTATCTGGCCCAGCAGCAGACCCCACCGTTCGCCATGCCCGTCTGGCACTATCTGACGCTGCATCAGTACGACAGTCAGCAAAAGGCGCTTCTGAGCGAGATGGCGGCGGCGCTGGGCGTTGAGGATAAGCTCTCGCGTCCCACCAGCCAGCTCTCCGGGGGGGAGTGGCAGCGGGTGCGCCTCGCGGCCGTCATTTTGCAAATCCATCCTGGCGGTAACCCGCATGGTCAGTTGCTGCTGCTGGATGAGCCGATGAACAGCCTCGATGTCGCCCAGCAGGTGGCGCTCGACAGGGTGCTCAGCGCGCTGTCCCATCAGGGGCTTGCCATTGTGATGAGCAGTCATGATCTGAACCACACGTTACGCCATGCCCACCGCGTCTGGCTGCTGAAACGCGGTCAGCTGATTGCCAGCGGCGCGCGCGACAGCGTGCTGACGCCGCCGAATCTGGCCCGGGCATACGATATGTCCTTCCGGCGTCTGGATATAGAAGGTCACAGAATGATCATCTCAACGTCCCAGGAATAATTGCCGGTTGCGAAGCGGTGCAGACACAGGCTAAATTACGCAAAATCGATAAAAACCAGGGGTTTCGTCCGAAATGCGCTACTGTTTTATTTTGCTGATCGCGCTGGTGCTGGCAGGATGCAGTAGCCACCGTGCGCCACCGCCTAATGCGCGGCTGTCTGATTCCATTGCGGTGATTGCCAGCCTCAACGATCAACTACAAAACTGGGGCGGGACGCCTTATCGCTACGGTGGCATGAGCCGCCGCGGGGTCGACTGTTCGGGCTTTGTACTGATGACCTTCCGCGATCGCTTTGCGCTGCAACTGCCGCGTGAAACCCGTCAGCAGGCCACAATCGGGACCGAAATTACTAAAGACGATCTCCTGCCCGGCGATCTGGTGTTTTTCAAAACTGGCTCCGGTGAAAGTGGTCTCCACGTCGGAATTTATGACACCGATAATCAATTTATCCACGCCTCTACCAGCCGGGGCGTGATGCGATCTTCTCTGAATAATGTTTACTGGCGCAAAAACTTCTGGCAGGCCAGACGCATCTAGCTTCTGTCGCGCCCTCCGGCGCGACGAGATTCATTAACATTAAATGCCGCACATTCCGTAGCATTACTTTCAATGCAATTATTAGCCAATGAATTAATCAGAAGCCATTTCTGGTGGGGGAGGGAAAAC
The DNA here is from genome assembly GCF_051656365.1 of Silvania sp. NCBI lineage: Bacteria > Pseudomonadati > Pseudomonadota > Gammaproteobacteria > Enterobacterales > Enterobacteriaceae > Silvania > Silvania sp. The sequence continues at coordinate 7,251 of NZ_JBOGBT010000067.1, forward strand.
TGGCTATTAATAGATAACCAGGATAAGATTATTTCAGGACTAAGGAAAATCCGATATTCACATGGAACGAATGAAATCATTCTTATTACACCTCATCACGTTGAATTGCTGTCGCTTAAGTTTCAGGATGTCATGTATTGCCTTTAATGTGAGGCGGACACCATGATTGTCACGCTGGATAATGCTTATCAATCTGAACTTTTATTCCTCCCTGCGCGCCATGATTCAGGGGTGCTCAAAGGCATTGAAATAATCGCCAACTTTGTCGGCGTTGAGTCTCAGGTGCGTATTCCAACAGAGCTGGTGCTGGCCTACCTGTCGCCCGCGCAAGAGCTGGCGCTGTTTCAGGAAAAACTGGCGTTACTCGAAACCTGCAAACTGTTTTTTATTCAGCAACAACTTCTCGCATGGATAAATATTTCGCCAGCTATTGTTGACCATCTAATAATGGACGGAAATGGCGTTTCAATATGTGAACGTCACCCGTGGCTGGAGTTTTCTATAAATGAGAATTATCCCGATCTGAATAAAGGCAACATGAATACGGTGTTGATGAACTTCGCGCTGCGCTTTCCGCTGGTGCTTGCCAATTTTGGTGCAGGAGATGCCTCAACCAAAGCCATTTTCGATGGCCTGTTTAATCGGGTGGCGCTCGATAAAAACTTCATCCAGCAGCATTTGACCGATAATACATTTGATCCCTTTTTACGGGCAATCGTCAGCCAGGTGACTCCGTACTGCCAATCGGTGATGGTCGCGGGCGTCGATGATGTCAGCACCTTGCAGCGCTTATCCCCTTATCAGTTCAGTGCGATGCAGGGAAATCTCTGGCCTGCGGTGACCGTCGACAAAATTACTACCCTGGTTCAGGGATAACCCTTGTAATACCCGGTGTTTAACCCCTGCTAAACCCACTACACTAAAGGCA
>NZ_JBOGBT010000068.1:0-4093 GCF_051656365.1 Silvania sp.
GGGATCGTTTGCCCACCCATCAGCACGGCCCAGCGCAGCGTCCAGCACAGTCCGGCCACCAGCAGCGCATTCGCCAGGGTTGCCGTCAAAGGCAGGGTGTTGCGGCTGGCAACCCGCGCAAAAACCAATGCTGCCGCCCACAGCGTGATGAGGGTGAGGATGTCAACCCGGGCCTGAGGATTGCCCTGCCACTGCTGGCGCAGCGCGTCGCCTGACAGGGTGTCGCCCAGATACCACGCCAGCATCACCCCCGCCAGCAGCAGCAGCGTCAACACCTGCCCTTGCGCCAGCCGTCGGGCGACATCGCGCATTGCCACGCTAAGCAGCGCCAGCAGCGCACTCATGGCGCTGATAAACATGGCGACCGGGAATGCGTAGCTGAACCACAGCGGTCGGGCCCGCACCACCGACACTTCTCGCCCGGTGTACAGCAGCAACCCGACCGCCGTCAGCGCGGCACCGAGCGCAAGCCAGCGCAGCAGCGGAGTAAAGCGCACGGTAGCCGGGCGCAGATGGAACAGCACAAACCACAGCCCCAGCAGCAGCGTGAACAGCGGTAAAAACAGCGCCCCCCAGGGCATCCAGGACCAGGGGGTGGGCCAGGCGTAGAAATGCCAGAACCGGGCGGTCTGGTGCAGATCGGCGGTCAGCGCCAGCGGGGCGGTGATCCCGCAGGTTAAGGCGATGAACAGGCACACCCGCTCAAACTGCTCGCTGTGCTGATGACTCACCCAGCGGGCCACGCAGGCCAGCAGCGCGGCGCAGGACGCGATGCCGATAAAGAAAAAGTACTGCACCGCCCAGGGCAGCCAGCTGATGGGCTGGGGTTGGGCCACTATTTCATTAATGACCATGGGTCACCTCCTGCCACAGTGCGGGCTGCGCGCGCCCCTGAAGCGGAGAGACGAACGCCTCATCCAGACCAAGGTAGAAGACGTGCGGGTTCGTTTTGTTTTCCGGCTTCAGCACCTTGATGGCGTCCCGGTGCGTCGCCAGCATCTGGCTTATTGTGCTGTGCGGATCCTTGAGGTCGCCGATGATCCTCGCGCCCCCCACGCAGGACTCGACGCAGGCCGGGAGCAGCCCGGCCTCAAGCCGGTGCGCGCAAAAGGTGCATTTATCCGCCGTCTGGGTGGTGTGGTTAATAAAGCGGGCATCGTAGGGACACGCCTGCACGCAGTAGGCGCAGCCCACGCAGCGGGTATTGTCGATCACCACGATGCCATCCTTGCGCTGGAAGGTGGCCTGAACCGGGCATACCGGCACGCACGGCGGGTTATCGCAATGGTTGCAAAGCCGGGGCAGTAACACGTTGGTGACCTCATCGCTGTGGGTGAGTTGCACCTGGTACTGGCTGACGGTGGTGCGAAACGCCCCTTGCGGGGTCTGGTTTTCGATGGTGCAACTCACCGTGCAGGACTGGCAGCCAATGCAGCGGCGCAGATCGATAAGCATGGCGTAGCGATGTTCATCCGAACCTTCATGCCGCTGGGGCCCGAATGCGATCCCCGCATCGGCCAACGGAACCAGCGCAGCCCCGGCCGTGACAACGCCCATTTTCTGCAAAAAATGGCGCTTACTGATGTCCATGGTGACCTCCACTCACAGCGCGATTAAGAAAAAGATTAGGGATGGAATTACCTAACCAAATGTGGTTAGTTACAGTCTAAAAATCTGGCCGGGTCGCCATCTATTGTGGTTAACCACATAAACCGGGCGGGCTTGATCTAACGCAAAAGAAAGGAGCATCAGCTGCATGGATCGCCGGGTAAAAGCCCTTTTATTCCTGATAATTACCGGACTCACCTCTCCCCTGTGGGCGGCCGAATGGACGATCGGCATCCTGGCGTTACGCGGCGAAACGGCCACCCGCACGCACTGGCAACCGCTGATCGACTCGCTCAATACCACCGTGCCCGATGCCCACTTTCGACTCCTGCCGCTGGATCTCAACGGCATGCGCGAGGCGGTGAATAAAGGCACCCTGCAGTTTGTGCTGACCAATCAGGCGCAGTTTGTCCAGTTAAATAGCCACTACCATCTGCGCTGGCTGGCCTCGCTGCGTTCCGGCAAAGGAGAGAGCATGGCGACCGGCAGCGCCATTGTGGTACGCCGGGACAGCAACCTCACTCGCGCCGAGGATCTGGCCGGAAAAACGCTGGGCGCCATTGACCCGCAGGCCTTTGGCGGCTATCTGCTGGGCTACCGGGAGCTGCTGAATGCCGGGCTGCGGGTGGATGACAAGGTGGATGTGCGTTACGTGGGGTTCCCGGCGGATGCGCTGCTTTATCTGCTGCGCGAAGATGCCATTCAGGCCGCCATTGTGCCGGTGTGTTTACTCGAGAGCATGGATAAAGAAGGGTTGATCGCGAAAAGCCAGTTTCGGGTTCTGCTGCAAAAACCCGCGTCATTTCACTGCCTGACCAGCACCCCGCTGTACCCGGACTGGTCGTTTGCCGCCCTGCCGGGTGTCGGCGATCGGGTGGCCGATGCGGTCACAAAAGCGTTGCTGAACGCGCCGGAATCAGGCGCATGGCGCTGGGGCGCACCGGCCTCCACCAGCGATACCGAGGCGCTTCTGCGTGAACTTCATCATCACCCGGAGCAACAGCGGATCGGGCAAACCCTGCTTGACTGGCTGAACCAACACCGGACCCTTGTCGCCTTACTCCTGTGCCTTGCGCTGCTATTTGTCGTCAATTATGGCTGGGTGATGGTGCTGGTCAACCGACGCGGAAAAGCGCTGGAGCAGGCCAACGGCCAGCTTCGCGCGCAGCAGCAAACCCTTAAGCAGGCCAGGCAAATGAGCATCCTCGGGGAGATGGCCTCCGGGTTTGCGCACGAGCTTAATCAACCGCTGGCCGCCATCCGCATGTATGCCCAGGGCGGGTTGAACCACCTCTCCCAGACGGAGCGTCATCAGGCTGTCGAAAAGGCGCTGGTGAATATTGACGCCCAGGCCGAGCGCTGCGGGCTGATTATCAAACATCTGCGGGAGTGGGCAAACCCGGTGCGGCACAGCGATCGGGATATCGATACCCGCGCTCCCGGCGAGGTGGCCGACACGCTCCGGCACGTGATTGCCCTGCTACAGCTGGATAAACTTTCCCCGGGCCTTCAGGTTCAGATTAACAGCCCGCAACCGGCCCTGCTGTTACTGCCCCCGGTGCTGCTGGAGCAGGTGCTGGCGAATATCATTGTGAATGCGGTTCAGGCGGGCGCAACGCGCCTGTGGTTTACCCTCGACCGCGTTGATCATCAGCAGCGGATCGCGCTACAGGATAACGCGGGCGGCCTGTCCGCCGGGCAACTTACCGATCTGTTCCGCCCGTTCCAGTCCAGCAAAAAAACGGGCATGGGCCTCGGACTCGTTATCTGCCAGCGGCTGCTGCGTAGCGTCAATGGCGAGATCGGCGTGAACAATCACCCCGCGCCGGACGGAAGTGAGGGGGTACTGGTGACCCTGACCTTCCCTGCCCGCGCCAATACCGGAAATGCACCATGATTCATTTAGTAGACGACGATGAGGCCGTTACACATGCCTGTCGCTATTTGCTCGAGAGCCTGGGTCATAGGGTTCAGTGCTGGAACCACAGCGAACAGTTTCTGCAGGACGCATCGCTGGCCACCACGGGCATTGCCCTGCTGGACATGCGGATGCCGGGTCTGGATGGGCACGCGCTTTTTCAGGCGATGCGCGAGGCAAACAGCACCCTGGCGGTGATCTTCCTGACCGGTCATGGCGACGTGCCGATGGCCGTCAAAGAGATCCAGTCCGGCGCGGTTGATTTTTTACAGAAACCGGTTGCCATCACGGCCCTGAAAGAGGCAATTACCCGAGGCTACGCGCATTCTGCCGCGCTTGTGAAATCGCACGACCTGAAGCTGCGCTTCGCGCGGCTGACGCCAAAAGAGCAGGAAGTGGCGCACTGTGTCGTCGCCGGTCTGATGAACAAAGATATTGCCGCGAAGATGAATATCGCGTTACGCACGGTAGAGGTACACCGCTCCCGGGTAATGGAGAAGATGGACGCGAAGAGCATGGCGGAGCTGGTGATGCAGGTGAATGACCTTTGATACATCCCAAAAATGG
>NZ_JBOGBT010000069.1:0-8254 GCF_051656365.1 Silvania sp.
AGCTTGCGCATAGTTCTGTCTGACTGGTCCCCTGTTGAGCCAGCCATGTATCTCTACTATCCGGGGCATCGACGTATTCCTCAGGGATTGCGGGAGCTGATTGATGTGTTGCGAGAAGAGATAGCGTCCGAAAGCCATGTAGAGAACATCAAAGCCGCGTTAACCTGAACATATGGGAGTTAACACCAACATCCGCTGTTCGCTCGAGGCGGGCAGCCAACCGAGCCGTACGTCTGCTGTGAGCGAGGAGCGGACGTTTTAATGTAAAAAGTTAAAAAACAGCTGATTTTTATGTTATCGCCTGTTAGCCTGGGAAAATGACAGCAGCCGGCTCAGTACAATTTCACCCATTCATTATCATCACCTCTCATTCTTAGGTGGGATAACGTTCGCCATTTCCCGCCGGTAAGGTGGGCCTTACCGGAACAAACCCGTGAGGTAAAAATGGACTTCGATACAGTGGCAACTTCAGTAAAACCTACCCTGCATCTTTTATGCGGAAAAATTGCATCAGGCAAATCCACATTATCTGCAAAATTAGGTGCTTTACCTGGCTCCGTAATTGTTAGTGAAGACGACTGGCTGGCTACGCTCTATGCAAATGAAATGCAATCAGTGGCGGACTATATTCAGTGTTCCTCAAAGCTCAGAAGCGCTATGAAGCCCCACCTGGTGGCACTACTTAACGCGGGTTTATCCGTTGTTCTAGACTTCCCGGCAAACACACGGACACAGCGTGAATGGATGATGAGTATCATTAAGGAGTCAGGTGCTGATAATCGTCTGCATTATTTGAACGTATCTGATGAAGTCTGTAGAGCCCGCTTACATGCCCGTAACGCAGAAGGTGCGCACGACTTTGCAGCTACAGATCAACAGTTCGATACCATAACGAGTTATTTCTCAGAACCCACGGTTGACGAAGGGTTTGATATTATCGAATACCTCTAAATGCATCATCCGCGTTTAAGCTGCCATCGAGCAGCTTTTTTCTTTTCCGAAAATTGATGGCACTTATGATGCCATAACATAGACAACGTCCGCTTGTGGCACATCGCCGCCCCTTACCGGAAAATCTTCAGCTCGTTCGCCCGCTGCACATCACCCCCCCATCCCCGCACTTAAGATATCACTCAAAACAGTAATGATAATTATTTACATCGATATGGTATGTTGAATGCGCAAATAACAAGACATATTTCTCATGACGGAAGGCAAGACTCAGCGAATGGGGAATAACCTGTGGCTGCGTTGAGATGCAGCATTAATACAATTTATGGAGATAAGATGAGAAGAATTTCAGTCCTTTCAGTGCTATTGGCCTCCACGATTGCGATGTCAACTGCCACAGCGGCATACGCCGATAGCCAATGGACAGCCGCTGCCACTACCTTTCCTGGCAGTATCCGTGCTGGATCACGGGACGTTCCTGTTAAGCCCGGAGATAAAACGGTTATATCGATTAAGAGCCTGCAGGCGGGCGCGACTGTCACCATGCTGAATGGTGCTGAAGTCCTGACACCGAAACCACTGACCGCCGATGAGAAGGGAAACCTCACTATTCCGCTAACCGTTCCGGCCGATGCCGCTACAGGCCTCCATCCACTCACGGTTATCACGCAAAATCCGGCGAGCGTTTCGCAGGTCATGTTGAAATTGTCCCAAATTGTTCCCCCGAAAAACTCAGAGGCTTTCAGGCTGCAAACAATTCCCGTCGGTGAGCGAGCTTACCAGTCGGCAGTTTCGGCCGACGGCAAGCTGTTCGTGACCTCTGCACGCGGCCCGAAGGATGGTAGCCGCCTGATGAGACTGAACGCCGGAACGCTGGCTGTCGAAGCGGAGGCCACGCTGCCTAAAGACAAAAAGGGTGAGCAGATTGGTGTCTTCGGCATCGGTATTGATAATGCCCATAACCAGGTCTGGACGACAAATACGCTTGCCGAGACGGTGACCGTCTATGACGCAAAAACGCTTTCCGTCGTGAAAGTCTTTCCTGAGGGGACGGTCGTACATCCACGCGATGTGATTATTGATGAAGCCCACAATCGGGCTTATGTCAGCGCAGCGCTGACCGGTTTTATCGAGGTTTATGATACCAAAACGTTGGAACATATCGGTCAGATGGCGTTCGTGACGAACCGCGGCCGCGACGCGTTTTACAATACAGATCTTGCGCTCGACAGTGCCGGTGGAAAACTCTATGGCGTTAGCCGCGATACACCCTGGGTGGGCTGGATTGATCTCAAAACGGGCAAAAGTACGACGGTGAAAATACCTCAGGCGCAAGGCGCAACCGACATCGCTCGAGATCCGGAGACCGGCCGTCTTTACGTCGCTTCCCAGGAGACGAACAATGTCGTGGTTCTTGATGCGGACGGCAAGCTTCTCGCTGATACTTATATTGGTGCCGGGGGTGTATCTGTCGTTTGGGATCCGGTGACGTCGCAGGTTTTCGCCGCCACGCGTGCAGGTGGAACCGTTGCTGTTCTGGACAAGGACGGTAAACTGGTCGCGAATATCCCGATGGATGATACGCCAAACCACCTGACTGTCGCGCCTGATGGTGCCGTTTATCTGGTGTCTATGTATGGTACTACCGGGGATAAAGCTCAAACGGGCTCAGTGACGAAAATCACCCCCAAAAAATAACGGTTTTAATCCACTACCTTATTCGCGGGCAGATTAGCCTGGCATTATTACTGGCCCCCAGCCGCTTATGGGGTGGGGGTATGCTGCACGAAGCTGCCCGTTCGCAAGTCTCTAAAAGACTGCTGTGGCGAAAAGCGGACCTGATCCTTTGACATGCCCTACAATGGCGGCCAGGTTGAACATTTGATTGTTAAACAATGGAGTTTTTTATGAGCCGGCGTGTTTTCGCGTTTTTTTTTATCATATGCGCATTTGCTGTAAATGCTGCTGATGGCGGTAATGGCGGGAATTTTTCTGATGGAGGAAACGGATCAGACGGTAGTAATACTGTTTCTGCTCCGGGCCGGGCGGGTTGCCCGGGCGGTACCAATCCAGACCGGTCAGGAAAATTTTATCTTCCCGGGACACAACAGCAATGCAATCCCGGGGAGCAGGATGCAATGAAAGACTCCAGGTAAGGTAATAGCTTCAAGTGTCTCTGGAACCACAAACGTCCGCTCCTGGCACTAAGCGGCCTGAAATGGCCGCCCGTAACGGCTACGTGCCTGTCGCGCACTACCAGCGCGTAGCCTGCATATCAATCACAAAGCGATACTTAACGTCCCCCTTAAGCATACGGGCAAAAGCAGCCTCGACATCCTCGCCAGCGATCGTTTCAGTATCGGCGGTAATATTGTGCTCGCCGCAGAAGTTCAACATCTCCTGTGTTTCCTGAATGCTGCCGATCGACGAACCGCTGATGCTTAAACGTCGAAACACCATCGGGGTTATATTCGGCGCATTGTGTGGCTGGTCCGGAATGCCTACCAGCACCAGGCGGCCATTGGTTTTTAACGTTGCCAGATACGGATCCAGATCGTGCGGGGCCGCTACGCAGTCAATGATAAAATCCAGCGAGGTTTGGCAGGCAGCCATTTGCGCGGCATCGCGCGATACCACGACCTGTTTGGCCCCCAGACGACGGGCATCTTTGCCCTTCTCCGGGGAGGTCGTAAACAGGGTCACTTCCGCTCCCATCGCACTGGCCAGCTTCACCGCCATATGGCCTAAACCCCCCAGTCCCACAACACCAACACGATCGCCTGCTTTGACGTTGAAATGCCGCAGCGGCGACCATACCGTTACGCCCGCACACAACAGCGGTGCAACCCCGGCAAGCGGCAGGTTTTGCGGTACAGAAACAACAAAATGTTGATCGACAATTACGCTCTGCGCATAGCCGCCCCAGGTTCTGTCACCGGTATATTTATCAATGCCATTGTAGGTAGCAGTAAATCCCGCTTCACAATACTGTTCTTCGTGGTGCTTGCAGAAATGGCACTCGCGACAGGCGTCGACCATCACTCCCACACCGACGATATCACCGGGTTTAAAATGGGTGGCCTCGTCCCCAACGTCCACGACGCGCCCGACAATCTCATGTCCCGGCACCAGTGGATAATGGCTAACCGCCCATTCGTTACGCGCCATATGGAGATCGGAGTGGCACACGCCGCAATAGAGGATCTCGATTTTGACATCCTGCTTTTGTAACGCGCGCAGCGACACCTGGCCCGATGTTAAGGGTTGTGCCGCGTCATGCGCGACTAATGCGTTGATTTTCATCTGACCTCAGGAATGTGCTGGTTTTGGCTAACTCAAGAGGGCAGACTATAGTCAACAGGGTTCGATATTGATAGTAGTTACCATTTGGTGACCATAAGCAGAGGACAGAACAGTGCCAGCCTGGGTTGAGGGTAAACTCTTTTTCTATGCGGATTCGCCGCCGCGCCGCCTGATGGAACTTTTTTCAGTTAAATGGAGCACAATGGTGCTCCACGCGCTGTATCACTGGCCGGATGAACGCGCACGCACCGGCGAGCTACAGCGTAGCTTGCAGGGGATTTCCAAGAAAATGCTGTTCCAGACGCTGAAAGAGCTGGAGATGCGAGGGCTGATTGCCCGCCATGTGTATGACGTGATCCCACCAAAAGTCGATTACCGTCTGACCCCACTTGGCAGAACCTTTGCCGAACCCATTGAGCAAATGTACCAGTGGGGATTAGAAAATCAGTCCGCACTGGATGAAATGGACGCTAATTATCAGACGGCGTCGAGCTAAATCAGAGGGTGGGTATCGCGGCGGGTTTATGAGAACAACGAATCAACGCTGAAGTGTATCAGAGGCAGAAGGGCTGCCTGATAACGCCAGGCTCTCCTTAACCGCTCGTTCCATCTGCTTTCTGTTGAGAATGAAACTGGTCCGCTCACCGGGTATTGTTAACCTGAACTCGCCATCTAACGGCATGGGGGATATCAAATACCATCGTCCCTGGAAGAAAAGCCAGTTCACTTAAACCTCGATCTATTCACGATGAGCGTAGTCAAAATCGCTATGAATGCTTCCTGTTTCTGAAGGCTGCGACTTTTATACGATTGCCGCACGTTGCCATACTGCACCAGCGGCGGCGATGCGATTTACTCAAATCGTGGAAAAGTAAAATACAATTATGCGCTTCACACTGGCGCACAAATTCAAATTTATTGCCTGTGACCAGTTTCACCAGGGCATCGGCAACAGGCCAGAGCAGGCTTGCGGGACTATTGCTGACGGGATGCGTGCCGGCATGATATTGCCGTGTCTCCTCATCCCATTGCAGTCTCGTCAGAGGATGCCCTTCTTCAAGGAGCCTGTTAATCACACCCAAATCAACCGCAACAGCGTTCATTGCGGCGTGTATGACAGCCCTGGCGGCATCCCGGAACGGGTGGGCTTTTGCCAATAATCCTGCGGGGGCTTCAATGCCTTTTGCTACCAGGCCCGCCTTGACCAGCCAGTCTATGACGCTACGATCGTCTTCAAAACAATCATGTCGCTCATCACCTGTCCCGTATTCACTGTTTATGAAATCCAGCGCAAGGTTATCGGCCAGAAAGAGAGGCGGGGATGAAATTGGTGTGGGATCCATAATAGCGCGTAACTCATAAAATCATTTTGACAGGTTACCAAATTTAACCCTAACCTTCAAATCGACACTTTAACGGTTGCGACAAAGCAGTCTTTATCCACCGTCAGGCTGGCGATCTTATGCACCGGGCCACGCATACAGACGTGAAAATCGTCTCTGATGGTAATTTGCAACTGCCCCCCTGGCATGTTGACGTCAATCCGATCATCAACCCGACCTAACCGGCGCATGGCGCTGGCAGCCGCGCAGCTGCTGCTACCGGATGCCATCGTAAATCCGGCACCCCGCTCCCAGATACCAATCTTCAGCGTATGGCGATCGACAACTTCCACGAATTGCACATTGGTGCGTCGGGGGAACCAGGGGTGATTTTCAATTTGTGGCCCTAAACGATGAACCTGTGCCAAATCGAGCTTATCAACGAGTACAACGCAATGGGGATTACCCATTGAGACCAGCGCGACTGACAGGGTTTCATCTGCCAGCGCGAGGGGATAATTCAACGCCTCGGGCAAATTAACTAACGCGGGCAATGCCGTTGGATTGAAATTAGCCCGGCCCATTTCCACGCTGATCTGGTGAAAATCGTTATGCACGGTGCAATGTACCTCACCGCCCGCGGTGCGCACTAAAAATGGCTGATGCCCGACACGCCCTATATCAAAAAGATAACGGGCATAGATACGCAGGCCGTTACCGCTTTTCTCGGCCTCCGAGCCATCCGGATTGATAATGCGCAGCGTTGGGTTGTTCAGGTCGCCACTGTCGATCAGTAAACCGTCAGATCCTACGCCATAGTGGCGATGGCACAGGATACGGATTTGCTCGTTGCTCAGCTGTTCAGCAACAGAACGATGGCATACCAGGTAATCGTTACCCAGCCCGTGGTATTTATGAATGAGTAAAGGTGTCATGGAGTCGGTTAGCCTTGAGCTGCTGATTTCACTGCACATTACAATACATTCACTGGCCGCATGGGTAAAACATTACCGTTTTCGGATTTCGGTAATGTAAGTAATTGCGGCGTGCTCAACGAAATTGGGCACGTCCTTATAGGCTTCTTTCCCGACAGGGGAGTCAAAAGCCGCGATGGCGTCTTCCAGCGAGTCAAACCACAGTTCCGAGAAACCATCGACCGGTGAATCAGGGTATTTTTCCCGATCGATGGGATTCAGCACATACCCTCTCAAACCCGGGAGCCTGAGGGTGATAGCGGTATGCACCTCATCCCAGTGTTTAACAAAATCGTCAAAACTCTGACCTTTTTTGCGGGTAAGAAAACCCACGTGTTTAAAACCTTTCACGGATGACATCATTTTTCTCCTGTGCGCATATGCATTTCTTTTTCCCGCTATTGGGGGCCGAATCGTAGTGAGGCAATAACTATGATTGTTTTTGCATTCGCGATAAACCGGCTTTCCATCGCCACAATGAAGACATAGATTCCACAATACAGCTGGCATATTGGGTTATCGTATAAAGCAAGATCACAGACCATTGACGGGAATCTATGCGAAGAACAGATCATCTGGGCGGTATCACGGCTTTTGTCACCACGGCCCAGCAGGGGAGTTTCACGGCGGCAGCCGAAAAACTGGGACTGACGAAATCAGCCATTGGCAAAAGTGTCAGTCGGCTTGAAGAACGTCTTGGATTGAAACTGTTCCAGCGCTCGACGCGACGGCTCAGCCTGACGCCGGACGGGGAGCGATTTCTGACCAGCTGTCAGAGCGCCATCGATATTCTGGAGCAGGCCGAAGCAGAACTGACCTCACATCTGTATCAGCCTTCAGGACGACTCCGGGTTGATCTCCCGGCCGCCTTCGGACGACAGCGAATTTTACCCATCCTGCTGCAAATTACCCGACGCTATCCGGACCTGGCATTGACCGTCACATTCAGCGAGCGGCTCGTTGACCTTATTGAAGAGGGGATTGACCTGGTCATTCGCATTGGCGAACTGGCAGACAGCAGCGGCCTGGTCGCCAGAAGGCTGACGACACAGAAACTGGTTATATGCGCCTCGCCGGATTACCTGCTTCATCAGGGTGAGCCCGTGAGCCCGGCGGAACTCAGCCAGCATCAGTGTGTTGTCGGATTTCGCCGCAATCAGCCCATTTCCTGGCTGCTAAAAGAGAGTGATGGTCAGATAGGCCGCTATACGCCGCCGGCGACGCATGAGTTTGGCGACGGTGATGCGATGCTCGCCGCCACGCTGGCGGGGGGAGGGTTGTCTCAGCTCCCCCTTTGGTTGGTGGGCAAATACCTGGCGAGCGGGGAGCTTCGGGAGGTGCTTTCGGGCCACTCCGGCGGGGAGATGCCTATCAGCGCGCTATGGCCGAAAAACCGTCAGCTGTTGCCAAAAATCCGCTATGTGGTGGACACGCTGGTGAAGGCCGCCGATGACGGCCTGCTTGATTGATTACGCCTGGGTTTCGGACCAGAACGGATAGTCTGTATATCCGTGCTCGTCGCCGCCATACAGGGTTTCCCGGTTGACGTCGTTCAGGGGCCAGTCATTTGCCAGGCGTTCTGCGAGGTCTGGGTTCGCGATGTAAGGGCGGCCAAAGCCGATCAGATCGGCTTTTCCCTGCTGGAGGTACTCTTCGGCACGCGGTTTGTCAAAACCACCGGCGATAATCAACGGGCCATCGAAT
>NZ_JBOGBT010000070.1:0-9867 GCF_051656365.1 Silvania sp.
CAGTCGTTTATGTATTTAGGCAATGTCGCCGGTCCGCTGATGGGGGCTGGCGTGTCGGCGATGGCCGGGTTCCGCTGGGTATTTGCCGCCACCGCTGTGGTGGTACTGTTGAATATTATCCAGCTGGCGTGGGCGATGCGCCGTCGGCAGGCGCAGGTTGCCGCCCGACGCTAAACATGATGTATAATATATTGTTGATGTAACCGTCATTATCATTAATTTGAAATGACGGTTCTTATTTTATATTCATGTGCTGAATAAGATTTAAATTTAATTTAAAAGCCATTATGTCGGGCTGGCGGCGATCTATTTCACAAAAATCCGTTCCGTTTGCTGAAAATAATACTTGCACCCACTTTGCAAGCTGTTCACTGAGTGCTAAGTTCAGAAAAAACCGCTAAGGAAATAGTGCTGTGAAAAATCTCATCGCTGAATTGCTGGTCAAGCTGGCAGAAAAGGAAGAAGAGTCAAAAGAGCTGGTCGCGCAGGTCGAAGCCCTGGAGATCGTGGTTACAGCTTTGTTACGCCAGATGGCGCAAAGCGATCAGCAGGCGCTGATCAAAAGCATTGAAGGGGCGCTGGAGCAAGCCCGGCCCGATGCTGAAGTCCCGGCCCATGACAGCGAAATGCTCCAGCAGTATGTGAACAAATTGTTGCACCACCCGCGCAGCTAGTGACCTTCAGTCTTTCGCCTGCTGTCATAGAACCGTCATATCTGATGCCTATAGTCGCTCTGTTTTATTTTTTTGATGTATTTCTACATGGAGAGAAATAAGTGAAACAGAGCGCACTTTATATCGCATTAATGCCCTTATTATTTACCCCCGTTATTTATGCAGAAACAGCGGCTACCCATCCGGTACTGGAAAACCGTGCCGCGCAGGGGGATATCACCCAGCCAGGCGGCGCGCGTCGCCTGACAGAAGATCAGACCGCTGCCCTGCGCGCCTCGCTGAATGACAAACCGGCTAAAAATATTATTCTGCTGATTGGCGACGGGATGGGCGATTCCGAAATTACCGCTGCGCGTAATTACGCCGAAGGCGCGGGCGGCTTTTTCAAAGGCATTGATGCCCTGCCGCTGACCGGGCAATACACTCACTATTCGCTGGATAAAAAATCCGGCAAACCGGATTACGTCACCGATTCTGCCGCCTCTGCCACCGCGTGGACCACCGGGGTGAAAACCTATAACGGCGCGCTGGGTGTAGATATCCACGAGAAAGATCATCAGACCATCCTCGAGCTTGCCAAAGCGGCGGGGCTGGCGACCGGCAACGTTTCAACGGCCGAACTACAGGATGCGACACCGGCAGCATTAGTGGCCCACGTGACCTCACGTAAATGCTATGGCCCGACGGTAACCAGCGAAAAATGCGCCAGCAATGCGCTGGAAAAAGGCGGCAAAGGCTCGATCACTGAACAGCTGCTGAATGCCCGGGCTGACGTCACCCTGGGGGGTGGGGCAAAAACCTTCGCTGAAACCGCAACTACCGGCGAGTGGTCGGGCAAAACCCTGCGTGAGCAGGCGCAGGCGCGCGGCTACCAGCTGGTGAGCGACGCCTCATCCCTGGCCGCCATTACGGAAGCCGGGCAGGATAAGCCGCTGCTGGGGCTGTTCGCCGAGGGCAACATGCCGGTGCGCTGGGAAGGGCCGAAAGCCAGCTATCACGGCAACATTGATAAGCCTGCGGTGACCTGTACGCCAAATCCTAAGCGTAACGATTCGGTGCCAACCCTGGCGGCGATGACCGAGAAAGCCATCTCCCTGCTGAGCAAAAACGAAAAGGGCTTCTTCCTGCAGGTGGAAGGCGCGTCGATCGATAAGCAGGATCACGCGGCGAATCCGTGCGGACAGATTGGCGAAACCGTCGATCTGGACGAAGCGGTGCAGAAGGCGCTGGCGTTCGCGAAGCAGGACGGTAACACGCTGGTTATTGTTACCGCTGACCATGCCCATGCCAGCCAGATCGTGGCTCCGGACACCAAAGCACCGGGCCTGACCCAGGCGCTGACCACCAAAGACGGTGCGGTGATGGCAATGAGCTACGGCAACTCGGAAGAGGAGTCGATGGAACATACCGGCAGCCAGCTGCGCATCGCGGCCTACGGCCCGCATGCGGCTAACGTGGTGGGTCTGACGGATCAAACCGATCTGTTCTACACCATGAAAGCGGCGTTAAGCCTGAAGTAACCTCGCTGCCCGGCAGGAATTTTCCCCTGTCGGGTGGTTTTTTTATCAGCACCGACCAGACTTAGGGTGAACATTCACTGAAGGATAGTGCTATGAAAATCACACTGCTGGTTACTCTGCTATTCAGCCTGTTCTCACTCGCCCCGGCGGGCGCGCAAGATAAACAACCCACCCCGCAGCAGCAACGTATGACCACCTGCAATCAGCAGGCCACCGCGCAGGCGCTGAAAGGCGATTCCCGCAAAACTTACATGAGCGATTGCCTGAAAAATTCCTCGTCTAAACCGGCCGAAAAAAGCCTGACGCCGCAGCAGCAAAAGATGCGTGAATGCAACGTACAGGCGACTGAGCAGTCCCTGAAAGGGGACGACCGTAACAAGTTTATGAGTGCCTGTTTGAAGAAATCTGTCTAGTTCAAAAGGGTGAGCCGCGGCGGCGGCTCACCCGAAATTTCATACTTAGCTTTTTGTAACCATTTCTATAATTTGGGAAATTCTATACAGATCAGAGAATTCCCAAAATCATATGAATGATGAAAACATTTATACCAAAGCCTTTGCCCGAGAAGGAATAAATCAACCTCGTTCGGCAGATGAGCATTACCGGTCTGGTTTGCGGTTTGCGCGTCGGCTGCGTTTACCGAGGACGGCGGGTCTGGCTATTCTCTTTTTCCCTGTTGCCAGCGTGTTGGTTGAGGAGTCGGTCGCCGGGAGCTGGTGGCTGCTGCTGGTCGGCTGGGCGTTCGTCTGGCCCCACCTGGCCTGGCAACTGTCGGCCCGTTCCGCCGATCCCTGTCATAGCGAAATTGTGAACCTCAAAGTCGATGCCATTATTGCCGGGATCTGGATCGGCCTGATGGAGATGAACTCAATGCCCACCGCCGCGCTGGTGATGATGATGGGCATGAACCTGATGGGGACAGGGGGGTTGCGCCTGTTTGGATCCGGGACGCTGATGGCCACCCTGGCGGTGATCGTGACCCTGCAATTAACCCACGGGGAGCCGCATTACACCAGCACGCCGCTGGAGAGTCTGCTGGCGCTGCCGGTGCTGGTCGCCTATCCTCTGCTCTTCGCCTGGGTTAGCCATCGCACCACTACCCGCCTGTCCGAGCATAAACGGCGGCTGGAATTGATGAGTAATCTGGACGGGATGACCGGGGTGTTTAACCGCCGTCACTGGGAATTACTGCTGCGCACCGAATTTGAAAACTGCCGCCGCTACCACCGCAGTGCCACCATTCTGCTGATCGATATCGATCACTTTAAGAGCATTAACGATACCTGGGGCCATGACGTTGGCGATCAGGCGATCATCGCCGTCACCCGTCAGCTGCAGCTCACGCTGCGCGCCTGCGATATGGTGGGGCGTTTTGGCGGGGATGAATTTACGGTGATCATGAGCGGGACGTCGCCGGAAAGTGCGATCGCGGCGATGTCCCGGGTCCACGAGCGGCTGGCCGATTTTCACCTGCCCGCTGCGCCGCAGGTCAGGCTCAGCATCAGCGTGGGCGTGGCGCCGTTAACGTCGTCGATGGTGCATTATCAGGAGTGGTTGAAAGCGGCAGATATCGCGCTGTATCGGGCGAAAAATGCCGGACGTAACCGCACCGAAGTGGCGGCCTGACGCCCGGCAATCGGTCAGGATTTACTCAGCAGTTCTGATTTTTCCATGCACTTGCTCATGGCTTCAATCACCGCCGAGCGGAACCCGCGCTCCTCGAGAACACGCACCGCTTCGATAGTGGTGCCGCCCGGTGAGCAGACCATGTCTTTCAGCTCGCCCGGATGTTTACCGGTTTCCAGCACCATTTTGGCGGAACCCATTACCGCCTGCGCTGCAAATTTATAGGCCTGCGCGCGCGGCATACCCCCCAACACTGCCGCATCAGCCATCGCTTCGATAAACATAAAGACGTAAGCGGGCGCCGATCCGCTGACCCCCACCACCGGATGGATCATCGCTTCGGCAATCACTTCGGCTTCGCCAAAGCAGCGGAAGATGTTGATCACATCGGCCGTCTCTTCTGACGTCACCAGCGCGTTAGGGGTGATGGACGTCATGCCTGCGTTAACCAGCGACGGGGTGTTCGGCATGGCGCGGACGATTTTGCGATCGTGACCCAGCGCGCGTGCCAGTTGATCGAGGGTGACGCCGGCGGCAATCGACACCACCAGCGTCTCTTTATTCAGGCTGGAGGTGATGTCGCCCAGCACTTTGAGCATGATATTGGGCTTGACCGCGCCGAAGACGATATCGGCGACCTGGGCCACTTCCTGCGCGCTTTGCGCGGCGTTGATCCCGTACTGGTCGTGCAGGGCGGCGACTTTGTCCGGCGACGGGGTATAGACCCAAATCTGGCCGGGCAGCACCTGACCGCTGGCAATCAGGCCGCCGAGAATGGCTTTACCCATGTTACCGCAGCCAATAAAACCGATTTTTTTGTCCATCACGTCTCCCTCTTAAGCGTTGTTATGTCTGTGGAACTTTAGCCTATCGCGGTTTTTTACGCAGCATTAAAGCGTCTGCGGCTTTGCCTGGGGTGTAAAGCAGGCGACAATGGTGCGCAACTTTGTCAGCCGGGGAGAAAACATGGCGATTTGGGTGGATGCCGATGCGTGTCCAAATGTGATTAAAGAGATCCTGTTTCGCGCCGCCGAGCGCGTTCAGATGCCGATGACGCTGGTGGCGAACCAAAATATCCGCGTGCCGCCTTCGCGCTTTATCCGCTCCATGCGGGTACCGGCCGGGTTTGATGTGGCCGATAACGAAATTGTGCGCCTGTGCAGCCCGGAGGATCTGGTGATCACCGCCGATATTCCGCTGGCAGCAGAAGTGCTTGAGAAAGGTGCCGCCGCGCTGAATCCGCGCGGTGAACGCTATTCCCCGGCGACAATCCGCGAAAAGCTGACGATGCGTGACTTTATGGACACGATGCGCGCCAGCGGTATCCAGACCGGCGGACCGGATGGATTATCCCAGCGCGACCGGCAGCTGTTTGCGGCAGAGCTGGACAAGTGGCTGCTGGAAGTGAAGCGTCGTCAGGGCTAATCGCTCATTATATTAATGATTGTGCTACCCTACGCGCGTTGTGGGGTTGTCAACGGCAGGTGGGTTCAGGTAAGGTGAGCGCACCCGTCAATGCCATCATTTCTTTACAGGATAACCCCTGATATTTCTGGGATTGACTGAGTTGTAATTTTAATACCACGCCTGATGTAATACATTTTTTACGCTTACTTTATGTACTAGTTTAATGGTATTATTGCGCGCTTTTCGACTTCACGCTCCGCACGCCTGCGGCCTCAAGGGGAACACCTGGATATGACCCAGCCTATTTTTTTAATTGGCCCCCGCGGCTGTGGAAAAACAACCGTCGGTCTTGAACTGGCGCGCCTTTGCCAGAGTCAGTTTGTTGATACCGACCACTGGTTGCAGACCCACGCCGGAAAAAGCATCGCCGAGATCGTCGAGCAGGAAGGCTGGGAGAGTTTCCGCGCCCGCGAAACGGCTACCCTTGAAGCGGTCACCGCCGCGTCCGGGATCATCGCCACCGGTGGCGGCATTATTTTGTCTCCTTACAACCGGCAGTTTATGCGCGAGAAGGGGATTGTGATTTACCTGAGCGCCCCGGTACCGGTGCTGGTAGAACGCCTGGAAGCGTCCCCGGAAGAGGGACAGCGCCCGACCCTGACCGGCAAACCGATCGGTGAAGAGGTGAGTGCAGTGCTGGCCGAGCGCGACGCGCTCTATCGCGAAGCCGCCCACCACATCGTCGATGCCTCGTTAACTCCCGCCCAGGTGGTGCAGCACATCGTCAGGGTGCTGGATCTGGCATGCGCCAGTTAACTGAAGTCTATACTGATAGTTCAGCCATCAAATAAGGATGAACTATGCCAACCAGACCTCCCTATCCGCGTGAAGCCCGCATCGTTGCCGTTGAAAAGGGCGCCACGGGCCACACCGTCACCTGGTATCAACTGCGCGCCGACCATCCGAAACCTGATTCGCTGATCAGCGAGCATGAAACGGAGCAGGAAGCGCAGGATGCCAAAGTGCGTTACGAAGATCCCGATAAGACCTGAGCCTTTTCTGAAAGCGAAAAAAACGTGCTGCTGTCACACTTTTCAGACAGAAAAAACCGTTAATGGAGGGAATGTTCAGGTTTAACAGCGACATTGTTTTTCAGCGCCGGATATTTACATTCCGGCTTCTGAAACAGCTGCTACGCTTGTCAGCGGTTAATTAATGAACAGAAATCGTACAGCGAAGTGAGACTGTGTCATGGCAGTAGTAGTGAGTAGAGAAAGGCGAGAACGATGAAAGCGACGTTGGCGATCCTCACCATTGGGGTAGTCCCGGTAAGCGAAGTATTACCGCTCTTAACCGAGCATGTGTCTGAACAACAAATTACCCATCACAGTCTGCTGGGCAAGTTGAGTCGGGAAGAGGTCATGGAGGACTACGCCCCTGACGCCGGCGACGTAGTGTTGCCGACGCTTCTTTGCGACGGCGGGCTGGCAAACGTCTCGCTTCGCAAGATCGAGCGTGCCCTGCAAAGCGTGATCGAAGTGCTCGATAATCAAGGTTATGACGTGATCCTGCTGATGAGCACCGCCAATATTACCGGGCTGGTTGCCCGCAAGGCGATCCTGCTGGAGCCAATGCGGATCATTCCGCCGCTGGTGGGATCGATTGTCGACAGCCATCAGGTTGGGGTGATCGTACCGATCCCGGAACTGCTGGAAAACCAGTCGCAGAAGTGGCAAGGGCTGGTCAATGCGCCGCTGCTTGCGGTGGCCAATCCCATCTGGGACAGCGAAGCAAAACTGATTGACGCCGGACGGGATCTGCTGGATCGCGGGGCCGACGTGCTGATGCTCGACTGCCTTGGTTTCCACCAGCGTCACCGTGACTTATTGCAAAAAACGCTGGACGTACCGGTGCTGCTTTCCAACGTGCTGGTTGCCCGCCTGGCCTCGGAATTACTGGTGTAATGATTTTACGTGACAGGCATGGAGTGTCACCCCTATATTGGATTCACATCCAACGACAATAAGGACCAGTCCATGCTTCAAAGTAATGAATACTTTTCCGGTAAAGTGAAATCCATTGGTTTTACCAGCAGCATTACTGGCCGTGCCAGTGTCGGCGTGATGGCGGAAGGCGAGTATGCCTTCGGTACCGCACAGCCTGAAGAGATGACCGTCGTGAGCGGCTCGCTGAAAGTGTTATTGCCGGGTGAAACCGAGTGGAAGGTCTATAACCCAGGCGATGTGTTCAACGTGCCGGGCCACAGCGAATTCCACCTGCAGGTGGCTGAACCTGCGTCCTACCTGTGTCGTTACCTGTAAAAAAAAGAGCCGGGTTAACCCGGCTCTGATTCTTCGCTTTGAAGCCTCAACGCTGCGCTTCGCCGCCTAATCCTTCGACCAGACTCTGAATTAACGCCGCCAGTTCACCCGTCATCAGAATGAAATCCGCATCGAAACGCTGGGCATAATCGTCCCGGTCGATATCGTCGTTCTGATCGCGCAGCTCGTCGCAGAATTTCAGGCGTTTAATCGAGCCATCGTCACACATTACAAACTGAATACGCTGCTGCCAGTCGAGGGCCAGCTTGGTGACCAGTTTACCCGCTTCGATATGCACCGCGATTTCGTCGCTGACCAGATCCTGCTTCTTGGCGCGGATCACGCCGCCGTCTTCGAGGATCGCTTTCAGTTCGGCTTCATCCAGCAGCTGGAAACCTTGCGCCACGCTGTTGGCGCGCACCCACTCGGTCAGCGTCAGCTCGATTGGATTTTCCATCGTCAGCGGCACCACCGGCAGCGAGCCCAGGCTCTTACGCAGCAGGGCCAGCGTGTCTTCGGCTTTTTTGGCGCTGGCGCAGTCGACCATAATTAAACCGTTCACTGTATCAATCCACATCATCGTCTGGTTGAAGCGGCTAAAGGCGCGCGGCAGCAGCGAGTGCAGGACCTCATCTTTCAGTGAATCTTTTTCGGTTTTTTTCAGCTTGCGGCCCTGTTCGGCCTCCAGCTTAGAAATTTTGGCTTCCAGCGCCTGTTTAACCACCGGCGATGGCAGGATTTTCTCTTCCTTGCGCGCGCAGATGATGATTTGACCATTGGTGGTGTGGGTCAGCGCATCGCTCTGCGATCCCATCGGCGGAACCCAACCTGTTTTCGCCATCTCCTGGCTGCCACACGGGGTAAATCCGTAAAGGGCTAACTGTTTTTCCATCTCGTCTGCGCGAAGCTCGACGTCGCGGCTGAGACGGTAAACCATCAAATTTTTGAACCACAGCATGATAATTTCCACGGCCTTGTCGTTAAATGCAGCGGGCATGATAGCGAATTGTCGCATCGCTTGCATTGCTAATCGGGTAGCGGGCTTCTACTCTGTTGATAATCAAAAAAATGAGGAGTGTCCTGTGCGTATTGGTATTGATCTCGGCGGCACCAAAACAGAAGTGATCGCCCTTGGCGAGCAGGGGGAGCAGCTTTTTCGCCATCGTCTGCCGACCCCGCGTGACGACTATCGACTGACCATCGAGACCATCGCCCAGCTGGTGGAGATGGCGGAACACGCCACCGGCCAGACGGGGACGGTGGGGATGGGCATTCCGGGCTCTATTTCGCCCTATACCGGGGTGGTAAAAAACGCCAACTCGACCTGGCTTAACGGCCAGCCGTTCGACCGCGATCTGAGCCAGCGACTGAACCGTGAAGTGCGGCTGGCGAACGACGCCAACTGCCTGGCGGTGTCGGAGGCCATTGACGGCGCGGCGGCGGGTGCGCAAACGGTGTTTGCGGTAATTATCGGTACCGGCTGCGGGTCGGGTGTGGCGTTTAATGGGCGTGCCCATATCGGCGGCAACGGTACCGCAGGCGAGTGGGGGCATAACCCGCTGCCGTGGATGGATGAAGATGAGCTGAAATACCGCGCCGAAGTGCCGTGCTACTGCGGCAAGCAGGGCTGTATCGAGACCTTTATCTCCGGGACCGGCTTCGCCACCGACTATCGTCGTCTGAGCGGCCATCCGCTGAAAGGCAGCGAGATAATGCGGCTGGTGGAGGAGCAGGACGCGGTGGCGGAGCTGGCGTTCAGCCGCTACGAAATGCGGCTGGCAAAATCGCTGGCGCACGTGGTCAATATTCTCGACCCGGATGTGATCGTATTGGGCGGTGGGATGAGCAACGTCGACCGCCTGTATACCACCGTGCCTCAGTTGGTGAAGCAGTGGGTGTTTGGCGGCGAGTGTGAAACGCCAATCCGTAAAGCGGTGCATGGCGACTCCAGCGGCGTGCGCGGTGCAGCCTGGCTGTGGCCGGAGTAAAAGCAAAACGGCAACGTCAGTGGCCATTTTTAGTGTTTGTGCCCTCTCCCGGTGGGCTGAGGAATCCCCACAAAAAAATTAGCACGGTCGGCCCCCTCTCCATTCAGGGAGAGGGTTGGGGTGAGGGGGAGCATGCGGCTCCGGTGGTGGTTCCGTTCACTTTAAGTGTTGTGCTTCTCTGTCAGTCGCGTTACCCGTGAACGTGCCAGGGCGGCTCAATCGCCACCGCCCTGGCTACCCGGGCTCCCGGCAAGAAAATCGTCGCTACGCGGATTATTCGCCCCATCCTTGGGGCTCACCCCTTCGGGGCCAGCGCAAGCGCTGTTCAAAA